>NZ_AKVH01000077.1:0-56534 GCF_000278565.1 Pseudomonas sp. Ag1 | reverse complement strand
GAGTGGTGGGGCAAAGACCTTTTGGTTACTTTTGGGGCGTTTGCCAAAAGTGACCCGCTGTAAGAGCGGAACCATAAGCGGCCGTTACCTAAATAACGGATATGTACTCAAACAAGATCAAGCATTCCCCGCCAACCTCAACCGAGCCGCCTGAGTAAAATCCAACATCCGCTTCAGCGGTCTAACCGCCTGCGGAATCACCGAAGGCTCAACAAAAATCTCATTACTCCCCTCACGCAAGCACTGCAGCGTACGTTCCAGGGTATTCATCGCCATCCACGGGCAATGCGCACAACTGCGACACGCCGCCCCATTCCCGGCCGTCGGCGCCTCGACAAACACCTTGTCCGGGCACAACTGCTGCATCTTGTAGAAGATGCCCCGATCAGTAGCCACGATAAACGTCTTGTTCGGCAACCGCTGCGCCGCCGCAATCAACTGGCTGGTAGACCCCACCGCATCCGCCAACTCGATCACCGACGTCGGCGACTCCGGGTGCACCAGAATCGCCGCGTCCGGGTACAACGCCTTCATGTCCTCCAACTGCTTGGACTTGAACTCCTCGTGCACGATGCACGCACCATCCCACAGCAACATGTCTGCACCCGTCTGACGCTGGATATAGGTGCCCAGGTGCTTGTCCGGCCCCCAGATAATCGTCTCGCCGTTATCCATCAGGCTTTCGACAATCTCCAGCGCACAACTGGAAGTCACCACCCAATCAGCACGGGCTTTCACCGCCGCCGACGTGTTGGCATATACCACCACCGTGCGCTCAGGGTGCTGATCACAGAATGCCGAGAACTCATCCACCGGGCAGCCAAGGTCCAGAGAGCACGTGGCTTCCAGTGTCGGCATCAGGATGCGTTTTTCAGGCGTGAGGATCTTGGCCGTCTCCCCCATGAATCGCACGCCCGCCACCAATACGGTCTTGGCCGGGTGCGCCGCGCCGAAGCGGGCCATTTCCAGGGAGTCGGACACACAACCACCGGTTTCTTCGGCCAGGGCCTGAATCACCGGGTCGCAGTAGAAGTGTGCCACCAGCACCGCGTCCTGAGCCTTGAGCTCGGCGGCGATGGCGGCGCGGTAGCCCGCCTCTTCTTCGGCGCTCAGCACCTTGGGCTGCTTGGCGTCGAGGTGGGCTTGGACCAGAAGGCGTTCGGAAATTTGCGTCATGTTCGCAAGACCTGCAGGCGCAGTTGCGCGAAAGTCGAGTGTACCACCGGCTCTGGAGCCTTTCGGGCGCCGCCGGACGAAGTGATTGTGTTCATCAAGCACGGTGAAGCTGCGCAAGGCTACAGAATATCGAATGGTTTCAAAAGCCTAATCTGGGATTCGGCCAGGCATGAAAAAGGGAAACCAGGCCAGGGGTTTCCCTTTTTTACAACGACCGGTTTAACCGGGCAAAGCGGACGGATCGTCTTGCAGCAACGCCCACTGATGCATGTTCGCCAGGGCATCCTTCAGGATGGTTTCATCGGCGCCCTTGGCACTCTTGCCTTCCCGCGCCGCATATTCCAGCAGTACCAGGTAGTCGCGATGGCTGGTGGCCTCGTTCGGTACCACGCTGTCTTTAACCAGTCGAGCCATCTCGTATCGCTGGGTGCGGGTGTTCTGGCTGGCGCTTTGGTCCACGGAGGCGTTGGTCAGGAAGCCATCCTTGTAGGTGATGTTCGCCGCACTGCTGGCCTTGTCGTCGACCTGCACATAGAGGTAGTTCTGCGACTCGCGCCTGGTATCGAAAGCCGGCGGCTTCCCGCCATCCAGGCCCTGATGGAAACTGGCCTTGAGGCTTGATCGCTGGACCTGATCGATCGTGCGATTGGAGAGGTCATTGCCGCCGATGCGCGTTTTCTGGGAAATCCCATAGGCAAACGTATCGGTTTCCCCTGGGCGCGCCGGGTTGGGGGAGCTGGCCGCCTGGCTGATGGAGGCCTTGAAATCCGCCAGGCCCGTCAGCAGGCCTTGATCTGCCGCGCTGCGGGTCAGCGGCGCAGGCGCTTTGGCGCTCTGCGGGTAGTTGCTGTTCATGGCGGTAAACGCATCCTTGAACATCGCCATCAGGTCAGCATTGGCCTTGCCCCGCGCCTGGGCCTTGTCGAACTGGGCCAGGTAGCTTTTCAGCGCGATTGCCTGTTGCTTGGCGTTGCCGAGGATGCCGGCGTTCTTCAGGTCGACCGAGAGATTCACTTCCCCCGCCGGGCTACTCATGCGCGTGGTGCGGCCCTGGCTGTCCGCATGGAATGCAAGCGTGAGGTCGTCAGTATTGCTCACTTTCAATTTGCCGCTGAGGTCCACCGAAGCCAATACGCTGGAATCAAACTGCGTCAGCTTGCTCAGCTCGAGTTTCGGCGGCTGGGCGGCCAGGCCGTCGATCGCGTCCTGGAAGGCTTCGCCCAACTTGGCGACTTCCTTGAGTTCGGCGGCGCTGAGGGCGCCACCGTCCACCTTCGCCTGCGCGGCCAAGCCTCCGAACTGGCTGGCCAGGCTGAAGGTGACGGTCTTGCCGCTGGCCGTCTTGACGGTCAGGCTGACCAGGTTGTCGGCCTTGCTGTGCAGCAGCGCCTGTTGAACCTTGAGTTCGGCGGGGCTTTGGGTCCTGGAAGAGCTGGTGCTCAGCGCCGACTGGGAAATGTCGGTACCGCTCTTCGCAAATTGCTCGATCAGGGTAGCGCCCAGGCCGCTGAAGCCTGTGCCTCTGGGCAGTGCAGGGAAATTCGTGCTGATCGCTTTGGTAACCGCATCGTCGCTGCCACTTTCCCAGGCATTGATCGGCCCATGGCCGGGCAATTGGCCGTTGCGGGAATACGTCTCGGCTTGAACGTCTACCGTGACATTGCCAAGGCTGACCACCGAGGAAGGTCGCACGGCAGCGGCGTCCGTTTCTGGCGCCTGCGTAGCTGGCGGGTTAACGGCGGGTCGATTGGTAAGGGCGATGGCGGAGCTGATCGGCGAAAGCCTAGTCATGACGATCCCTGTCTTGAACTGGATTGCAGCCAATTTAACCAAGACAGGGAAGGTTTGGTAGCACGATTGATACAATTGCTAGCAAAGAGCCATGTCAGAAAACTGACTCTTTGCCCTCTTCCGGTGCATCAGAAGCGGTAAGTCACCGAACCGCCGAAACCGTTGGCGCTGTTTTCATACTTGGCGTCGTAGGTCAGCGCCAGTTGCGGATTATTGTCGCGGACCTTGATCGGCTCTTCTTTCAGGTAGGAATAAGCGACGTCGAAGGTCAGGTTATCCACTGGCGTCCAGCCGGCGCCCAAGCTGAACACCGTGCGATCGCCCGTAGGAATACGTACGGACCGGTCGGTGTTGTTGGTGGGCGTCTGGTCCACCGAAAAGCCGGTACGCAGCACCAGTTGCTTGTTCAACTGGTACGACAGGCCGATGGCGTGAGACCAGGTGTCATGCCAGTGCTGTTCTTCGGTGATGGAGTTCAGGCCGGCCAGTTCGGTGGCGAGGTCAGAGACGCCACTGTTGTTGATCGTAATCTTCTTCAACTGGCTCCAGCGGGTGTAGGTGCTGCCGACGTACAGGGTCCAGTCATCGTTGAGTTTATGGGTGACCGAGAAGTCCACGGACGACGGCGTGGTGACATCCAGCTTGGCGTCATACCGCTGCGGGCCGCCATCCACCAGGTCGGTGAGCACCCCCGAGGCGTTGGTTTTGCCCGACAGGTGATACACAACCTGCGAGTGGTAGGTCACACCAATGCGCGTGCTTTCAATCGGCTGCACCAGGATACCGGCGTTGAAACCGGTGGCGGTGTCGTCGCCCTTGACCTTTACGCTTTCCGTGCCGAGGCCAAATGCCGGGACCTTGGAGTCCAGTTCGCCACTGATACGGTTGAAGGTCGGACCGAAGCCCACCGAAACCTTGTCGTTGAAGGCATAGCTGACGGTTGGCTGCACCGTGATGACTTGAACCTTGCTTTTGTTGCCAAAGCCATTGCCCTGGAAGCTGTGTTCATAGTCGGTCACGAGGCCGAACGGCGCGTAGATTCCCAGGCCAAACGCCCAGTGTTCATCAATCGGCGTCACCAGGTAGCCCATCGGTACGGCGATGCCGGGGACCATATCGCCTTTGTTGGTGCCGGGGTTGTCCACGCCACCTTGGCTGGAACTGGCGTCCTTGATGTTCGACTTGGCATCCAGGTAGGTCGCCCCGATGCTCACTTCATTCTGCTTGAGGCGAGACATGCCCGCCGGGTTGCCAAACACCGTGCTGGCGTCATCCGCGGAGGAGGAACGCCCGGCGTAACCGGTCCCCATTGAACTGATGCTTTGTTCGTTGAGGGCAAAACCACCGGCAAACAAGGAAGTGGAGGCAAGGGAAATCGACAGCGCCAAAGCGCTCTTGAAGAGTTTTTTATTCATTATTAGAACTCGAATTATTGGGCAGCGAGGGGAAGCTACCAATCTTCGAGCGGGCAAATTATGAAGAGTTTTTCATGCGCAAAATTGTCCGACAATCCTATTTCTTTCAAAGACTTCGACGGTTTTTCCAGCACTTATTCAGACCCCGGAACCTGAATATGACTGACGGGTTTTAATCTCGCCGTCACGCTTGCAGCAGGCCGGATTGCCTGCCATCGAATAAGCGTGAAGGCGCTGGTGATATAAGTGTCGCAATGACATGATGACGGCCATTTAACACGCGTGGCAGCACTCAAATGAATAGCACTATCGGGACGGGGCCTGAGACAAACAGCCCACCTGAATCTGGCGAGAGTGATTTGTCCGCCGCGGGCCTCAACCACAGCGAAGCCTTCACCGAACGCGTGCTTGCCAGCATCAACGATTGCATCAAGGTGCTGGACCTCGACGCCCGCCTGACCTTCATGAGCGAAGGCGGCAAGCAGATCATGGAAGTCAGCGACTTCAATGCGATCCGCGGCTGCCCCTGGCCCGACTTCTGGCACGACCAGGGCAATCTCGATGCCAAGGCCGCCGTTGAGGCCGCCAAGGCCGGTAGCAATGCCAGCTTTGTCGGCGCTGCCCACACCCTGGCCGGCAACCTTAAATGGTGGCACGTGAACGTCAGCCCGATCATGGGCAGTGACGGCCTGCCGGAGAAAATCCTCTGCGTGTCCCGGGACATCACGCCCCTGCGCGAAGCCGAAGAGTCCCTGCGCAAACTCAACGAGTCCCTGGAACAGCGGGTGGTCGAACGCACTCGCGATCGCGACCGTATCTGGCGTCTGTCGCCGGACCTGATGCTGGTGGCACAACTCGACGGTGTGATCTCCGCCGTGAACCCGGCCTGGACGCGCATGCTCGGCCACGCCGAAAACGACCTGGTGGGCAGCCAGTTGCTGGCCCTGGTTCACCCCGACGACCTGGCCGTCTCATCCTCGGCGGTCAGCCGTTTGGGCGATGGCAAGAACTTCCCCAATTTCAAGAACCGTTACCGCCACCAGGACGGCAGCTACCGCATGATCGCCTGGACGGCCGTGCCCGACAGCGACTACATCCACGCCGTGGGCCGCGACATCCAGGCTGAGGAAGAAGCCAAGGAAGCCCTGCGACTGTCGGAAGACGCCCTGCGTCAGTCACAGAAACTGGAAGCCATCGGCCAGCTCACTGGCGGTGTCGCACATGATTTCAATAACCTGCTGACGGTGATCAAGTCCTGTGCCGACTTGCTCAAGCCACCTGCCCTGAGCGAAGCACGCCGCGTGAAATACGTGGAAGCCATCGCCAGCACGGTCGATCGCGCGGCCCGCCTGACGGCCCAGTTGCTCACATTCGCCCGCCGCCAGGCTTTGCGACCCGAGGTGTTCAACGTCGGCGAAAGTGTAAAGCGGGTGGGCGAGATGATGGACAGCCTGACCGGTTCACGGGTCAAGGTAAGCATCCAGGTGCCTGACGACGCCTGCTTTATCAACGCCGACGAAAGCCAGTTCGATACCGCGCTGGTCAACATGGTGGTGAACGCCAGGGATGCCATGGCCGGCAACGGGCATTTGACCATCACCGTTTCGACGGCAAGCTGGCTACCCTCGGTTCGCGCTCACCCGGTACGCGTCGCCGATTACGTGACCATCGAACTGGCGGACACCGGCTCGGGTATCCCGCCGGAAAAACTCGACGCGATCTTTGAGCCCTTCTACACCACCAAGGGTATCGGCCAGGGCACCGGCCTGGGCTTGTCCCAGGTGTACGGCTTCGCCAAGCAATCAGGCGGGGAAATCCTGGTACAGAGCGAGTGCGGCAGGGGTAGCCAATTTACGCTGTACCTGCCCAAGGTCGAGCCAAGTGCCATGCCGGTACCTCAAGACACCAGCGCTTCGCCCATCATCTCAGGCTTGTGCGTGCTGATGGTCGAGGACAACGCCGATGTGGGCCTGTACACCTCGCAAACCCTGGAACAGATGGGCTTTCACGTGCTGTGGGTGCCGGATGCGAACAGCGCGCTGGAAGCCCTGGCCCCCAACCCGGAAAGCTTCCAGGTGGTGTTCTCCGATATCTCCATGCCCGGCATGAGTGGCCTGGAGTTGCTGGACGCAATCGAAGCCTTGTACCCATGGCTGCCGGTGGTGCTCACCACCGGCTACAACGACGAATACGCGCGTATCGCCCAGGAAGAAGCCAGCCGTTTTGTCTTGCTGCAAAAGCCGTATTCCACCGAGGTGCTGGCCCTGCTGCTGCAAAAAGTCGTCAAGAGCCGCCTGCCCCTGGTCGCACAAGGCTAGACCGCAGGCCGGGTCGTGTCCGGAACATTCCCCATCTCCAGGGCCAGATCCAGCCAGGCCCGCGCCGCCGGTGGCAAGTGCGCCTGTCGCCGCCAAGCCAGGGCGATGTGCCAATCAGTCTGGGGCTCGTCCAGCTGGATCAGGGCGATGCCGGCGTGCAGGTGTTTGTAAGCCAGCATGCTCGGTAGAAACGCGACACCCAGGCCTGCGGCAACCAGGTCGACGATAAAGTCGATCTGCGCACTGCGGGCGGTGATACGCGGGACTACGCCTCTGCGCTCGCAGGCTGTGAGAATGATCCGGTTAAGCGCAAACCCGGCCTCGAACAGAATAAAGGGCGAGTCAGCCAGGTCGGAAAAATCGACGCTTTTACGCCCGGCCAAAGGATGGTCGATCGGCATCACCACCATCAGTGGCTCGACGCGCACATCCTGATATTCAAATTCTCCCGCCACCGGTACCAGCAACGCGGCCAGGTCCACCTCCCCGGCCTCCAGGCATTCGCCCAACTTCTTGCTGCCATGCTCGATCAGCTCGATCTCGATTTCCGGATAACGCTGTCGATACAAGGCAAACATCGCCGCAAACAGCACCCCACTGCCCACCGGCGGCAAGCCGATGCGCAATACACCGCGCTTGAGCCCCAGCAAGTCGTTGATCTCGGCCACCAGGTCACTGCGCTCCGCCAGCAACACCAGCGCTCGGCGGTAGGCAATTTCGCCGGCGGCCGTGAGCTCGCTCTTGTGGCCGATGCGATTGAACAGCGGCGTGCCCAATTCATCTTCCAGAGTCTTGACCGCCTTGCTGACGGTAGACTGGGTGAGCGAAACCACCTCGGCTGCTTGTGAGAAGCTGCCCTGGCGAACTACTTCGACAAAGGCCAGCAACGTACGAAGGTTCATGAGTATTCCGTTTGCGACTTGATTCAAGTTGGAAAAGTTGTTTTTACCATGAAAGGCCTTTGTCTATCCTCACCCCACCGTTTTCTTCACTCGGGGCATCACTGTTCATGATCATTTCGTCTGCATCGGATTACCGCGAAGCCGCCCGCCGCAAACTGCCGCGTTTCCTGTTCGACTACATCGACGGCGGCGCCTACGCCGAACACACCCTCAGGGCCAACAGCTCCGACCTGTCGGATATCAGCCTGCGCCAGCGCATCCTGCGCAACGTCGAAAGCCTGAGCCTTGAAACCACGTTGTTCGACCAGCCATTGGCGATGCCGGTGGTCCTCAGCCCGGTGGGCCTGACCGGCATGTTTGCCCGGCGTGGTGAAGTCCAGGCGGCGAAGGCGGCAGCGAACAAGGGCATTCCGTTTTGCCTGTCGACCGTTTCCGTGTGCCCGATCGAGGAAGTGGCGTCCCAGAGCCCGCAATCGATCTGGTTTCAGCTGTATGTGCTGAAAGACCGCGGCTTCATGAAAAACGCCCTGGAGCGCGCCCAGGCCGCCGGGGTGAAAAACCTCGTGTTCACGGTCGACATGCCCACCCCCGGCGCGCGTTATCGCGACGCCCATTCGGGTATGTCCGGTGCCTACGGGCCGCAACGCCAAATCCTGCAGGCCATGACCAAACCGGCCTGGGCCTTCGATGTGGGCCTGCTGGGTCGCCCCCACGACCTGGGCAACATCTCCAAGTACCTGGGCAAGCCCACCCAACTGAAGGACTACATCGGCTGGCTGGCCAACAACTTCGACCCTTCCATCAGTTGGAAAGACCTGGAGTGGATCCGCGAATTCTGGAAAGGCCCGATGATCATCAAAGGCATCCTCGACCCACAGGATGCCAAGGACGCGGTGAGCTTTGGTGCCGACGGCATCGTCGTATCCAACCACGGCGGGCGCCAGTTGGATGGCGTGCTGTCCACAGCCAAGGCACTGGCGCCTATCGTACAAGCCGTGGGCAGCGATCTGACGGTGCTGGTGGACTCCGGCGTACGCTCGGGGCTGGACGTGGTGCGCATGCTCGCGCTGGGCGCCAAGGGCGTTCTGCTGGGCCGTGCACAGGCTTACGCACTGGCCGCCGACGGGCAGCGTGGCGTGGAGAACCTGCTGGATATCTTCGCCAAGGAAATGCGCGTGGCCATGACGTTGACCGGAGTCACGTCGATCGCCCAGATCGATGAGTCGATCCTGGTGCGCAGCCAGGGTTGATCAGTGCAGCGACCTCGGAGCATCCATTCCGGGGTCGCCCACAGATATTTCTAAATGTTTCTTCATAAAGCCAAACCGTCATTAAACAGACACATTTCAGGAATTAAATCGTCACGTCCCAGGCAGGTGGAGTCCTCCACCTGCCCCCTTCCTTTGAGGTGTCGTCGTGATGTTGCTGACCAAAAAGAGTCTGTCAGTGTTGTTCACTGCCCTGTGCCTGAGTGGTGTCGCTCACGCCACTGACGTCACGGGCGCAGGCTCCAGTTTCGTCTACCCGGTGCTGTCCAAGTGGTCCCAGGAATACAGCAAAAGCTCCAGTGACCGGATCAACTACCAGTCCATCGGCTCCGGTGGTGGTATCGCCCAGATCAAGGCGGCTACCGTGGACTTCGGTGCGTCCGACGCGCCGCTGTCGGCGGATGAACTGAAGGCCGGCGGCCTCGGCCAATTCCCAAGCGTGATTGGCGGCATCGTGCCGGTGATGAACGTCGAGGGCGTTGCAGCTGGCCAGCTGAAACTCGATGGTGATGTGCTGGCGAAGATCTTCCTCGGTGACATCAAGGCCTGGAACGACCCGGCGATTGCCGCCCTCAACCCCGGCTTGAAACTGCCGGGCGCGAATATCACCGTGGTCCACCGCTCGGACGGCTCGGGCACCTCGTACAACTTCACCAACTATCTCTCCAAGGTCAGTGATGGCTGGAAAACCAAAATCGGTTTCGGCACCACCGTGCCGTGGCCGGTCGGTGTGGGCGGCAAGGGTAACGAAGGTGTTTCGGCCTACGTGAAGCAGATCAAGAACTCCATCGGCTTTGTTGAATACGCCTACGCCCTGCAAAACAAGATGACCTACGCCTCACTGAAGAACGCGTCCGGCAAATTCGTCGAGCCCAACGCCAAGGCCTTCCAGGCAGCGGCTGATACTGCCGATTGGGCCAACGCCCATGACTTCAACCTGATCATGACCAACGCACCGGGCGAGAACGCGTGGCCGATCACGGCGACCACCTGGATCATCATGTACAAGCAGGCAAAAAACGCCGAGCAAAGCCAGGCCGCTTTCAACTTCTTCAAATGGTCGTTGGAGAAAGGTCAGCAGCAGGCTGCGGCATTGGACTACGTAGCGTTGCCCGATTCCCTCGTGACCCGGATCGAAGGTTACTGGAAGTCTGACTTCGCCCACTGATCCGCCTCTATAGCCCCCTTCCTCAAGCATGTGCATGCTTGATGGAGGCGGGTGAGCACTTCTGATATGAACGACACCGTGCAACCCCTGGTTATGACTACTCACGCAAGCGACGTGTCGGGTGATAGCCGCGCCGCTCGCGATCAGCGCCACGATCTGTGGTTCAAACGCTCGATGTTCGGAGCCGCGATGCTGGTGCTGCTGCTCTTGGCAAGCATCGCCGCCTCCACCCTGTGGGGCGGTGGCCTGGCCTTCAAGACCTTCGGTTTCGGTTTCATCACCAGCACCGAGTGGGATGCGGTCAACAACCACTTTGGCGCCCTGGTACCGATCTACGGCACCTTGGTCACCTCGTTGCTGGCGTTGCTGATTGCGGTGCCGGTGAGTTTCGGCATCGCGATTTTCCTCACCGAAGTGGCGCCGCCCTGGCTCAGAATGCCGGTCGCCTCCGCCGTTGAATTGCTCGCGGGCATTCCCTCGATTATCTATGGCATGTGGGGCCTGTTTGTTTTCGGGCCCTTTATGGCTGAACACTTGTCACCCTGGATCAACGATTACCTGGGTGCGCTTCCGTTTATTGGATCGCTGTTCCAGGGGCCACCGCTGGGCATCGGGATGCTGACCGCCGGCATCGTGCTGGCGATCATGATCACGCCGTTCATCACGTCGGTGATGCATGAGGTTTTCCGCAGTGTGCCGACTCAATTGAAGGAGTCGGCCTACGCACTGGGCAGTACTACCTGGGAAGTGGTGTGGGACATCGTCCTGCCCTACACCCGTTCGGCAGTGGTCGGCGGGATCTTTCTCGGCCTCGGTCGCGCCCTGGGTGAAACCATGGCCGTGACCTTCGTGCTGGGCAACGCGCAACAGTTCTCCGCCTCGTTGCTGATGCCCAGCAGTTCCATCGCGTCCGTCATCGCCAACGAGTTCAGCGAGGCGTACACCGACCTGCATCGTTCGGCGCTGATCGCCCTGGGCTTCCTGCTGTTTATCGTGACATTCGTGGTGCTGGCACTGGCGCGGCTGATGCTCATGCGCCTGTCCCGCAAGGAGGGCCTATGAGCAGCAACGAACGCCTGTACCGCAAGCGTGCCTTGAAGAACCGGGTGGCCATGCTGCTCAGTTGTGGCGCGACAGTCTTTGGCCTGCTGTGGCTGGCGTGGATTCTGCTGACCACCATCATCAACGGCTTTCAGGCGCTCAACCTGCGCCTGTTTACCGAGATGACGCCGCCACCCGGAACAGACGGCGGCCTGGCCAACGCGTTTTATGGCAGCGCCCTGATGTCCGGGATTGCGCTGCTGATTGGCACGCCCATCGGACTGATGGCCGGTATCTGGCTGGCGGAATTCGCACGGCACTCGCGCCTGGGTACCACGGTGCGTTTCATCAACGACATCCTGCTGTCCGCGCCGTCGATCGTGCTGGGCCTGTTCATCTACACCGGGGTGATCCTGCCGCTGAACCTGCTGACCAATCACCAGGTAGGTTTCTCCGCCATTGCCGGTGCCCTGGCGCTGGCCTTGCTGGTGATTCCGGTGGTGGTGCGCACGACCGACGAGATGCTCCAACTGCAACCTTCCACCATGCGCGAGGCGGCCCTGGCCCTGGGTGTACCCCAGTGGAAACTGACGTTGCAGATCGTGTTGAGAGCGGCCAAGGCCGGCGTGGTGACCGGCATCCTGCTGGCGCTGGCGCGGATTACCGGGGAAACCGCGCCGCTGCTGTTCACCGCCTTCGGCAACCAGTTCTGGAGCAGCAACCTGCTCAAGCCGATTGCCAGCGTGCCGGTGGTTATTTTCCAGTACGCCATGAGCCCCTTCGATGACTGGCACTCCCTCGCATGGGCAGGCGCCTTGGTACTGACGATGTTCGTGCTGGTGCTGAGCTTGCTGTCTCGCCTGATTCTTTTGCGCAATAGGTCCCACTGATGCAATCGACCCGCCTTGATCCTGAAAAAACCAAAATCCGTGTCCGTGGGTTGGAGTTTTTCTACAACAACCAACGTTCGCTGAAATCCATCGACATCGACATTCCGGAAAAACGCATCACCGCGATCATCGGCCCATCGGGCTGCGGCAAGTCGACCTTGCTGCGGGTGTTCAACCGTATCTACTCGATGTACCCGAAGCAGGAAGCCCGCGGTGAAGTGCTGCTCAATGGCGAAAACATCCTCGCCCCCGGCTATTCGATGAACCGCCTGCGCAGCCACGTCGGAATGGTCTTCCAGAAGCCGGTACCGTTCCCGATGTCGATCTACGACAACATCGCCTATGCCGTGCGTCACCACGAAAAGCTGTCGCGCCGGGAAATGGATGATCGAGTCGAGCAAGCCTTGCGCGGCGGCGCGCTGTGGGATGAGGTGAAGGACAAACTCAAACAAAGCGCCCAGAGTCTTTCCGGCGGACAACAGCAACGCCTGTGCATCGCCCGCACCATTGCGCTGCGCCCGCAGGTATTGTTGCTGGATGAACCGACCTCGGCGCTCGACCCGATTTCCACCGGGCGCATCGAGCAGTTGATCACCGAGCTGAAAGAGCAATACACGGTGATCATCGTGACCCACAACATGCAGCAGGCCGCCCGGGTGTCGGACAGCACGGCGTTCATGTTCATGGGCGAACTGATTGAGCATGGCAATACGGATGAGATCTTCACCAAGCCGAAGATGAAACAGACCGAGGACTACATCACCGGGCGGTTTGGCTAGCTTTAACAAAAAAGCCGATTACTCTCTGTCGCGAGAGTGATCGGCTTTTTACTGGGCAAAAAAAAACCCGGAAATCCTCACTTGCGTGGGCCTTCCGGATTTTCTAAACCGCCAAAAATGGTGGGTCGTGTGGGATTCGAACCTACGACCAATTGGTTAAAAGCCAACTGCTCTACCAACTGAGCTAACGACCCGCTGTGTGGTGGCGCGTATAATACTGATTTCTAAGGATTATTCAACACCTTATTTAAAATAAATCAGAAATAACGCGTTGGGTCAGTAATTCCGGCCGCTTGGAAGCCCTCTGCACGCAGTCTGCAGCTGTCGCATTTCCCACAAGCGCGACCATCAGTGTCTGCCTGATACCAGGAAACAGTCAGCGAGTAATCAACGCCAAGTCCTACGCCTGCCTTCACGATATCGGCCTTGCTGCGGTTCTGCAGCGGCGCCAGGATGCGAAAGCCCTGCCCTTCTACACCGGCCTTGGTCGCCAGGTTGGCCATGCGCTCGAACGACTCGATGTACTCGGGACGGCAGTCCGGGTATCCGGCGTAGTCCAGGGCGTTGACGCCGATGAAGATGTCGCGGGCATTGAGCACCTCGGCCCAGCCGAGGGCCAGGGACAGGAAGACCGTGTTGCGTGCCGGCACGTACGTCACCGGAATGCCTTCGCTGGGGCCTTGCGGCACGTCGATGGAGCTGTCGGTCAGCGCCGAGCCACCCATGCCGTCGAGATTCAGGCCGATCACCTTGTGCTCCACCGCGCCCAGGTCTCGGGCGACACGGGCGGCAGCGTTCAGTTCGGCACGGTGACGCTGGCCGTAGTCGAAGCTCATGGTGTAGCAGCTGTAGCCTTCTGCACGGGCCATGGCGACCACGGTCGCGGAGTCGAGGCCGCCGGACAGCAGGATCACCGCACGCTTTTGATCAGTCATCTCAGCGCCCCGGCTCGTCGTTCCACAGGTACTTGTGCAGCTGCAGTTGCAGACGCACCGGAAGGTTGTCTGCAACGACCCAGTCGGCCAGGTCGCGAGCATTCAGGTCATGATGGCTGGGGGAAAACAGCACTTCGCCGGCCCGGCGGTCCAGGCCATATTGGATCAGCTTGGAGGTCGCCCAGTCGTAGTCTTCACGGGAACAGATGACGAACTTGACCTGATCGTTGGCCGTCAGCAGCTCAATGTTCTCGTAGCGGTTGCGGTGCACTTCCTTGGAGCCTGGGGTCTTGAGGTCGACGACTCGGCTGACCCGAGGGTCGACTGCAGAGATATCGAGGGCGCCGCTGGTTTCCAGGGACACCTCGTAGCCGGCATCGCACAACTGCTTGAGCAAGGGAATGGCATTGGGCTGTGCCAGGGGCTCGCCACCCGTGACGCAGACATAACGCGGCCGGTAACCGGCCACCTGCTCAAGGATGTCTTCAAGGGTGCGCACGGTGCCGCCGCTGAAGGCGTAGGCGCTGTCGCAGTACTGGCAACGCAGCGGGCAACCGGTGAGGCGCACAAATACAGTGGGCAGCCCGGCGGTGCGCGTTTCACCCTGCAACGAGTAAAAAACTTCGGTGATACGTAATGTGTCTTGCATAGTCGCCACGGGCGTAACAGCTAAACAGGCTGTCCGCCTCCGTCAGGCACTTCGAGGAATTCCGCCAACGCGTAAACCCCAGGAAGCGTGTTTCATAAAAGGGCGTGGATTCTAACGAAAAAACCCGCGCAGGGCGCGGGTTTCTTCTGAACGGGTTGCGACGCTTACATGCGTTGCAGATCCCGCTGAGCCAACTGGGCCGCAGAGGTACCCGGATATTGGGCCACCACCTGCTGCAGAATGCCTTTGACCTTGTCGGTATGACCCAGGCGGCGTTCTACGTCAGCCAGTTTGTACAGCGAATCCGGCACCTTGGCGTGCTTGGGGTACAGCTGGCTGACCTTGGCAAATGCCTGGCCTGCGCCCTGCAGATCACCCTTGGCCAGGTTCACCTCACCCAACCAGTACTGGGCGTTGCCCGCGTACTGGCTGTTCGGGTATTTGCGCAGGAATGCGGTAAAAGCCTGGCTGGCCTTATCGAAATCCTTGGCTTTGATCAGGTCGAAGGCTGCATCGTAATACAGCTTTTCCTTCGCCGGATCACCCGGTTCGCTGCTGGCGGCAGGGGCTTGGCTGGCAGCCGCGGCCCCTGCTGCTGCACCACCGGCGGCGCTTGCGGCGCCACCGGCAGAAGAATTATCAGGAGTAGCGGCTGGTGTAACGCCGGCTCCAATGCGTCGATCAAGATCCTGGTAACGCTCCAGGCCTTCTTGCTTCAGCTGGTTCACTTGATTCTGCAGAACCTCAATCGTGCCTTGTTGCTGCGACAATTGATCCTGCATGCGTTGCAGCTGGTTGAACAGTTCGCCCTGTGCCGAAGGCGCGGCAGTTGCCGCGCCCCCGGCATAGGCGCCGTTCGTGCCATAACCCGCTGGCGGATAACTGCTCCCGCTATTGTTATAGCCAGAGTTGCTATCTTCCACAGGAACCGCAGCCCACACCGCAAGCGGTGCCAGGCTGAGAGCCAATACAGTTAGAGCACGACGGCACGTTCGCATGACGAATTACTTACGCAGTTCGACGCGACGGTTTTGAGCCCAGGACTGCTCGTCGTGGCCAGTAGCAACTGGACGCTCTTTACCGTAGGAAACCAGTTCCAGTTGGCCTGGAGCAACACCTTGCAGAACCAGGTAGCGCTGAACGGCTTTCGCACGACGCTCGCCCAGTGCCATGTTGTACTCACGAGTACCACGTTCGTCGGTGTTACCTTCCAGAACAACGCGAGCGCCGTTAGCTTTCAGGTCCTTCGCGTGAACGTCCAGAGCGCGCATGGCTTCTGGTTTCAGGTCCGAACTGTCGTATTCGAAGTAGAAAGTGGTGATAGCGCGCAGAGCAGCTTCTTCGCTCAGGGAGCCGTCAACTGCACCAGTGTTAGCGCCGTAACCAGCGTTTGGATCAACAGCTGCGCCTTCACCGGCATTGTCGCCGCCTTTAGACGAGCAACCAACGGCTACGGACAGAGCCAGAGCCAGAGCAGCAAACTTACCAAACTTCAGCATTTCCATCGTGAAACTCCTAATGAACCCCAGTGTGTTAAGTACTTCTTTTTGTAGCGCCGCGTCAGTTCAGGTAAGGGGACCAGGACGGTTCTCTGACTTCGCCTTGAGCGGTAGGAAGCGGGAGCCTTACGCGTCCATTAATGGACACGAGCATCAAGACTCCCCGGCCCTGCTGGCGGGTGGCGTAGATTACCATGGTGCCGTTGGGCGCAACAGTAGCTGACTCATCAAGGTTGGTATCTGTAAGGATTTTTACGGTTCCACGCTGCAAATCCTGGGCCGCAACCCGGAAATTAGTGAAACCATCCTGACGGTGAATCATCACCAACGTCTTTTCATCAGCCGAAAGCTTCGGTGCAGCGTTGTAGTTACCAATAAAGGTCACTCGTTCGGCGCCGCCGCCGTTGACGCTGGTTTTGTAGACTTGCGGCTTGCCGCCACGGTCGGAGGTGAAGTAGATGGTCGAGCCATCCTTGCCCCAGAACGGTTCGGTGTTGATGCCCGGGCCGCTGGTAACACGGCTCAGTTGGCGCGAAGCCATGTTCATCACGTAGATGTCCGGGTTGCCATCTTTGGACAGCACGAATGCCAGGCGTGAACCATCCGGCGACCAGGCTGGCGCGCCATTCAGGCCTTCGAAGTTGGTGATCTGCTCACGGCGACCGGTATCGATGTGCTGGACGAAGATCCGTGGACGCTTCTGTTCAAAGGACACGTAGGCGATACGCTTGCCATCTGGCGCGAAACGCGGCGACAGGATCGGCTCACGGGATTGCAGCAGCGTCACTGCACGAGCGCCGTCATAGTCGGAGCGCTGCAAAGTGTAACGAGTGTTGTCTACCGAAAAACGCTCGGCCGTTACATAGAGCAAGCGCGTGGAGAAGGCACCCTTGATCCCGGTCAGTTTTTCAAACGACTGGTCGGAGATGTAGTGCGCCATGTCCCGCAGCTGATCCGTGGTGCCCGACACGCTGCCGGTCAGCACTTGCTGCTCGGTCGCGACATTGAACAGGGTGTACTGGATCTGCAGGCGACCGCCGGCGGGCGTGATGCTGCCCACCATCAGGTACTGGGCGTTCAGCGCTTTCCAGTCACGGAAGATGACTTCGCTGGCCTGGGTCGGCTGGCTGATCATGTTGCCTTTGTCGATCGGTGCGTAGTAGCCGGAGTTGCGCAGGTCATCGCTGATGATCTGCGACATGTCGTCCGGCAGCACGCTGCCGCCCTGCCAGCCAAACGGCACAACGGCGATCGGGGTGGCCCGATCGCTACCGCTGGTGACCAGGATGTTCTTTTCATCCGCCGCCGCTATCCCTGCCATGCAGCAAATAACGACAAGCATTCCTCGAAGAAGGTTTCTCACAAGGCTAGATCCTCAGGTGTGAATGTCATCTTGAATGAACGGTAGGGAGCGAAGTCGCTTGGTTTCATTCCCTGCATCTCGGTCAACCGGCCAATGTTCTTGACCGCTGCTACCGCCGAACTGTCGAACGAACCGTCGCCACTGGACTTGGCCACGCTGACCGAAGTCACCGTACCGTCCGGCAACATGCCGATCTGCAGCACTACTGTCATGCCTTTACGTGCCGAAGGAGGACGGGTCCACCCTTCCGCTGCCCGTGAACGAATCAGGTCGTCGAAACTGCCCGCGACTTCATCACCACGTTCATCGGCCAAGGCTTGCTGGCGCTGCGGCGTGTCGGAAAGCAAATCGGCCAAGGCCTGGGCCTTTTTGTCTTCGGTCGATTTACGCGCTGCTTCCTGGGCCTTTTTCTTGGAGGCATCGGCGGCAGCTTTCTTCTTCGCATCGTCGGCGATCTTCTTCTTCGCCTCGTCAGCTTCAGCTTTCTTCTTGGCGTCGTCCGCGGCTTTCTTCTTCGCGTCTTCGACTATCTTTTTCTTCGCGTCTTCAGCGGCCTTTTTCTTGGCCTCTTCTTCGGCAGCCTTCTTGGCTTCTTCTTCAGATTTCTTCTTGGCTATATCAGCCAATTGTTTCTCTTCAGCCTTCTTGGCTTCGGCAGCTTTATCGGCTTTCTTGGCTTCATCAGCCTTTTGCGCCTCTGCAGCTTTCTTCGCCTCGTCAGCCTTTTTCGATTCCTCGGCCTTTTGAGCCGCCTCTTCTTTCTTTTGTTCCGCAGCAGCCTTCACCGCTTCCTGCTCGACCTTCTTCTGTTCCATCTGCTCGACTTCAGTCTGGCGCGCAGCCGACTTCTGGGCCTCACCCGCAATCTTCTGATTGGTCTGGGTGGTGGCCTGGCTTTTCGATTTCAGCTGATACAGGGTCGCCTGCACGATCGGCTTGGCTGGCGGCAGGTCCGGGGTCATGGCAAAGCTGACGAACAGCATGCCAAACACCAGGACGTGCAGGGCAATTGCCCAGACGCTAGGCCAGAAGTAGCTTTCCGAGGCGGACGGCTCTCGCTGTTGGTGCATCAGGGCGCCTCGGTAATCAAGCCAACATTACCGACCCCGGCCTTCTGCAGCCCGCCCATGGCGCCCATGACGGAGCCGTAGTCGACGACCTTGTCGCCGCGAATGAACACCTGGGTGTGCTTGCCACCTTCGTTGCCGGCGCGAATGATCTTGGTCACGGCATCAGTCATCTGCGGCAAGGTCATGGCCTTGTCCTGCTGTTTCTGAGTGTCGACTTCGCTGCCAAGATTCCAGTAATAGGTCTTGTCAGCCTTGATCGAAATGGTCAGGACCTGGGTGTTGTTGTCCTGCGGCAAGGCTTCGCTGGAAACCTTGGGCAGATCAACCTTCACGCCCTGATTGAGCATCGGCGCGGTCACCATGAAGATAACCAGCAGCACCAGCATCACGTCGATGTAAGGCACTACGTTCATCTCGGCGACCGGCTTGCGCTTTTTGCGAGCTCGAGCGATTAAAGCCATTGGGAATTACCTGCTTATTCTTCGCTGGTGTGCACTTTACGGTGCAGGATCGCCTGGAATTCATCGGCGAAGGTGTAGTAACGGCTGATCAAGGTTTCGCCACGAGCGGCAAAACGGTTGTAGGCGATTACTGCGGGAATAGCTGCGAACAGGCCGATGGCGGTGGCGATCAGCGCTTCGGCGATACCCGGGGCCACGGTGGCCAGGGTCGCTTGCTGGGCCTGGGCCAGGCCGCGGAAGGAGTTCATGATCCCCCATACGGTACCGAACAGGCCGATATACGGGCTGACGGAACCTACGGTGGCGAGGAACGGCAGGCTTTGCTCAAGCTTTTCTTCTTCGCGGGAGATGGCGACGCGCATGGCACGGGCCACGCCTTCCATGACCGCTTCCGGGTCAACGCCTGGCTGCTGGCGCAGACGGGAGAATTCCTTGAAGCCGGCGCGGAAGATCTGCTCGACGCCCGAATCCGGGTCCGGGTTGCTGCCCGCCTGGCGGTACAGCTTGGACAGGTCGATACCCGACCAGAAGCGCTCTTCGAAGCTCTCCAGGGCACGTCGACCAGCACGCAGCAGGTTGCTGCGCTGAAAAATCATGACCCAAGAGGTAACCGATGCGGCTACCAGGACCAGCATCACCAGTTGAACCACGACACTGGCATTGCTGACCAGGCTCCACATGGAGGAATGGTCGACGACGGTAGGTTCCACGCTAAATCTCCTGCTCTGAATGTTTACCCGCGCCGCTCACGCCGGCAAAGGCCGCGCGTAGAGTTTCGGGAATGGCCCGGGGTTTCAAACTATTGGTGCGAACACAGGCCACCAGGAACTGCCCCTCACAGAGCAGCGTTGCATCCGTAGCCCGCCTGACCTGCTGTTTAAAGCGCAGGCTGGCACGGTTCAATTCGGTTATTTCTGCGCTGACCAGCAGTTCATCGTCCAGTCGCGCCGGCGCGTGGTAACGCGCCTCGCTGGAATGCACGACAAACAACAGGTCCTCCCCTGCCAGCTGGGATTGGGCAAAGCCCAGCTCCCGTAGCCGCTCGGTTCGAGCCCGCTCCATGAACTTTAGGTAATTGACGTAATAAACGATGCCGCCAGCATCGGTGTCCTCGTAATAAACGCGACAGCGATGTGCGAACGACTGATCCCCGTTTTGCGCGCGCATACTCTAGTGCTTACTCCTCAGGTTGCCAATCCGGCCAGGCAACTGTTTTTCATTCTGTGGCACATTTCTAACGAAAGAATGACGACGCCAGCCACTAGGACAGCACAAACTCCGAATAAATCGAATCGCCAAGCGTTTTTAATCGTCTACTGCATCGAGGAATTCGTCTACTACGGGCATCTCGCCCAATCGTGACGGAATGTTTAACCCAAAGTGCAGATACGCATGCCGGGTGACCACACGCCCCCTTGGCGTGCGCATGATGTAGCCCTGCTGAATCAGATACGGCTCCAGTACATCCTCAATCGTATGCCGCTCTTCGCTGATGGCGGCGGCGAGGCTGTCCACGCCCACCGGGCCGCCATCGAACTTCTCGATCATGGTCAACAGCAGGCGCCGGTCCTGGTGATCAAAGCCATGCTCATCCACATCCAGCAGGTTCAGCGCCAGGTCTGCCACGGGCTTGGTGATATGCCCCTTGGCCCGCACTTCGGCAAAGTCGCGCACCCGGCGCAGCAGACGGTTGGCAATCCGCGGGGTACCACGGGCGCGGCGGGCGATTTCAAAGGCGCCTTCCGGGTCCAGGGGCAAGCCAAGGATGCTCGCCGAACGGCTGACGATGGTGGCCAGATCCGCCGTGCTATAGAACTCTAGACGTTGAACAATCCCGAAACGGTCTCGCAGCGGGTTGGTCAGCATGCCCGCACGGGTGGTCGCACCCACCAGCGTGAACGGTGGCAGGTCGAGCTTGATCGAGCGCGCCGCCGGGCCTTCACCGATCATGATGTCCAGCTGGAAGTCTTCCATGGCCGGGTACAGTACTTCCTCGACGATGGGCGAAAGCCGGTGGATCTCGTCGATAAACAGTACGTCGTGGGGCTCCAGGTTGGTCAGCAGCGCCGCCAGGTCGCCCGGGCGCTCCAGCACGGGGCCGGAGGTGGACTTGATCGACACGCCCATTTCCTGGGCGATGATGTTGGCCAGGGTGGTCTTGCCGAGCCCGGGCGGGCCGAAGATCAACGTGTGGTCCAGGGACTCGCTGCGCCCGCGCGCGGCCTGGATGAACAGCTCCATCTGCTCGCGCACGGTGGGCTGGCCGATGTATTCGGCAAGGCTCAGGGGGCGAATCGCCCGGTCCTGGATTTCTTCACGATCACGAGGCCCGGTGGCCGCGATCAGACGATCAGCTTCAATCACTTAAATCATTCCCTTCAGGGCGCGGCGGATCATGTCTTCGCTGCTCAGGTTCTTGTCCTTGATGGCTGACACGGCCTTGCTCGCCTCTTGCGGCTTGTAGCCCAGGGAGATCAGCGCGCTGACCGCATCGCTTTCAGCGCTGGCCACCGGCACACCCGGCGCATCAGGCTGGTTGGGCACCAGGGCAAACATGCTCGGCACAACCTCCCAGGCCTTGAAGCGGTCTTTGAGCTCCACCAGCAGGCGCTCGGCGGTTTTCTTGCCAACGCCCGGTACCTTGGTCAGCGCGGACGTGTCCTGGGCCGACACACAGCGCACCAATTCATCCACTTCCAGGCTCGACATCAGCGCCAGCGCCAGCTTCGGCCCCACGCCGTTGAGGCGGATCAGCTCACGGAAAAAATCCCGGTCACGCTTGCCAACGAACCCATAGAGCAATTGCGCGTCTTCGCGCACCACCAGGTGAGTGTGCAGGGTCAGCGGTTCACCGACCGACGGTAAGCGGTAGAGGGTGGTCATGGGCACTTCAAGCTCATAACCCAGCCCGTTTACATCCAGAATCAGGTGCGGTGGCTGTTTCTCAGCCAGGGTGCCGCGCAAGCGTCCAATCACGTTCGAATCCTTAAGAATCGGCTCAAATCAAGGCCTGGCCGGTAATAACGCGGGCATGCCGGCCGACAGCACAGGCCGTTCATGCACCCCACGCAGAATGAATGCGCTGATGCTATCAGAGACGCAGCCGGCCGCCACGACTGCGTGCGGTCCCCAAGCCATGGGGCATCAGGCTGGAACGGGTATGGGCATGGCAAATGGCAATGGCCAGGGCGTCGGAGGCATCGATTTGCGGTTTGGCGGTGAGTTTGAGCATGTGCATGACCATCATCATCACCTGCTCTTTATTGGCAGCACCGGTACCGACCACGGCTTGCTTGACCTGGGTCGCGGTGTATTCAGCGATCTCCATGCCCTCCTCGGCTCCGGCCACAATGGCCGCACCGCGGGCCTGGCCGAGCTTCAGGGCGGAGTCGGCGTTTTTCGCCATGAACACTTTTTCGATGCCCATGGTCACCGGCCCATAGGTCTGGATCACTTCACGCACGCCGCGATACACGATCTGCAAGCGCTCGGCCAACTCGCCGGCGCCGGTACGGATACAGCCCGACGCCACGTACACGCAGCCTCGCGGGGTCTGTTGGACCACGCCAAAGCCGGTGATTCGCGAACCGGGGTCGATACCAAGGATTAGAGTCATAACGCCTGCAGTTGGATAAAAAATTCTTGATATAGCCAAGATCAAAATGTGGGAGCGGGCTTGCTCCCGAAGGCGGTGTATCAGTCACCGTATTGACTGACTGACACGCCGCCTTCGCGAGCAAGCCCGCTCCCACATTAGATCTGCATCATCCTTCAGCCTAGCTGTTCAGCCACCGATTCCGGAATATCGGCATTGGAATAGACGTTCTGCACGTCATCCAGGTCTTCAAGCATGTCGAGCATCTTGAGTACCTTCTGCGCCCCGTCCAGGTCCAGCTCGGCGCTGGTGGTCGGCAGCATCACGATTTCCGCGTCGGTGCCTTTGAAACCAGCCGCTTCCAGGGCGTTACGCACCGAATAGAAGCCCGCGAACGAGGTGAACACGTCGATGGAACCGTCTTCGTTGGTCACCACGTCGTCGGCATCGGCCTCCATTGCCGCCTCAATCAGCGCATCTTCATCCACGCCAGGCGCGAAGGAAATCTGCCCCTTGCGCTCAAACAGGTAGGCTACCGAACCGTCAGTGCCGAGGTTGCCGCCACATTTGCTGAACGCATGGCGCACGGCAGCCGCGGTACGGTTGCGGTTGTCGGTCATGCACTCGACCATCACCGCCACGCCACCCGGGCCGTAGCCTTCGTAGCTCAACTCGACCATGTCGTCGGTATCGGCCGCACCGGCACCACGGGCCACGGCGCGGTCGATGATGTCGCGGCTCATGTTGGCGCCGAGGGCTTTGTCCAGGGCCAGGCGCAGGCGCGGGTTGGAACCCGGGTCACCGCCACCCTGGCGCGCGGCAACGGTCAGCTCGCGAATCCACTTGGTGAAGATCTTGCCTTTCTTGGCATCCTGACGCTCTTTGCGGTGCTTGATGTTCGCCCACTTGGAATGGCCAGCCATAACACAACTCCGAAATTCTGTAGAAACCTGTCGATCCCGCCCCAGGCGGGACTTCCCTCTTTAACGTGCAGCCCTTGTAACGCAAAGGCGCATCCGAAGATGCGCCCTTAGCTGACAATGTAAAACCTTATCGCGCTTTCACGCTGCGGCCTTACTCAGCCTTTGGTGTCTCGCGCAGACGGATATGCAGCTCGCGCAGTGCCTTGGCATCCACCACACCCGGCGCTTGCGTCATGACGTCGGCAGCACTTTGGGTTTTCGGGAAGGCAATCACTTCACGGATCGACTGGGCACCGGTCATCAGCATCACCAGACGGTCCAGGCCGAAGGCCAGGCCGCCATGGGGTGGCGCGCCGTATTTCAGGGCGTCGAGCAGGAAGCCGAACTTCTCTTGCTGCTCATCTTCGTTGATGCCCAGCAGGCGGAAGACCGATTGCTGCATTTCCTTGCGGTGGATACGGATCGAACCGCCACCCAGCTCGGTGCCGTTGAGCACCATGTCGTAGGCACGGGACAGAGCGCCAGCCGGGTTGGCTTCCAGCTCTTGCGGCGTGCACTTCGGCGCGGTGAACGGGTGGTGCAGTGCGCTGAAGCTGCCGTCGTCGTTTTCTTCGAACATCGGGAAGTCGACAACCCACATCGGCGCCCACTGGCAGGTCAGCAGGTTCAGGTCGTTGCCGACCTTGATCCGCAGTGCACCCAGCGCTTCGCTGACGATCTTCGACTTGTCGGCACCGAAGAACACGATGTCGCCGTCAACTGCGCCAACACGATCCAGGATCACATTGAGGTTGGCTTCAGGGATGTTCTTGACGATTGGCGACTGCAGGCCTTCAACGCCCTTGGCGCGCTCGTTGACCTTGATGTACGCCAGGCCCTTGGCACCGTAGATGCCAACGAACTTGGTGTAGTCGTCGATCTGCTTGCGCGGCATGCTCGCAGCGCCAGGCACGCGCAGTGCGGCGATACGGCATTTCGGGTCGTTGGCCGGGCCGCTGAACACCTTGAAGTCGACATCTTTCAGTTGGTCTTCAACGTCAACCAGTTCCAGCGGGTTACGCAGGTCTGGCTTGTCGGAACCGTAACGGCGCATGGCTTCTTCGAAGGTCATGTGCGGGAATTCGCCGAACTCCAGGTTCAGCACTTCCTTGAACAGGTTGCGGATCATCTGCTCGGTGATGCCCATGATCTCTTTTTCATCGAGGAAACTGGTCTCGATGTCGATCTGGGTGAATTCCGGCTGGCGGTCGGCCCGCAGGTCTTCGTCACGGAAGCACTTGGCGATCTGGTAGTAACGGTCGAAGCCGGCGACCATCAGCAGTTGCTTGAACAGCTGTGGCGATTGTGGCAAGGCGAAGAAGGAACCGGCGTGGGTACGGCTCGGCACCAGGTAGTCGCGGGCGCCTTCCGGGGTAGCACGGGTCAGGATCGGCGTCTCGACGTCGAGGAAGCCGTTCTCGTCGAGGAAGCGACGGATGCTGGTGGTCATGCGCGAACGCAGGCGCAGCTTCTCGGCCATTTCCGGGCGACGCAGGTCCAGGAAGCGATAACGCAGGCGGGTTTCTTCGCCAACGTCAGAGAACTCGTTCAGCGGGAACGGCGGAGTTTCCGACTCGTTCAGCACTTCCAGTTCGTAACCCAGCACTTCGATCATGCCCGACGCCATGTTGGCGTTGGTGGCACCGGCCGGACGCAGGCGAACCTTGCCGGTGATCTTCACGACGTACTCGCTGCGCACGCGATCGGCGGCGGCGAAGCTCTCGGCGCGGTCCGGATCGAACACCACCTGGGCCAGACCATCACGATCACGGATATCGAGGAAGATCACCCCGCCGTGGTCGCGGCGACGGTGAACCCATCCGCAAAGGGTGATTTCCTGACCTTCCAGGGTCTCGTTCAGTTGGCCGCAATAGTGGCTGCGCATCATGATAGTGGTTTCGCTTCTCGTAATTCGAAATTCGGTGGAGGCCCGCCTCATCACCGTACAGCTAAGTCAGGTGACGGATAATGCAGGAGCCTGCGCGTAGAGTTCAACTCAGTCTGCTTTGTCGCCGCCGGCCAGATTCTTCTTCGAACCGGTCTTGAAGTCGGTCTCGTACCAACCGTTGCCACTCAGGCGAAAGCCCGGCATGGACAACATCTTCTTGAGCTCCGGTGCCTGGCAGGCAGGGCAATCGACCAGCGGCGCTGCGCTGATCTTTTGAATGGCTTCCAACTGATGACCACAGGAAGCGCATTGATAGTCGTACATGGGCATGGAGATGTCTCGGCGATCAGATCATTACTGCGCCACGCCCTGCCCTGGCTCTATCCTGTGGGAAAGTCCCGGCATGCGCAGCAAAGCCCGGGATTATATCTGGTAAATCGAGGCTGTGCAGCCGTAGCGGCGCGCTGCTCTTTATATAGATGACTGCAGCAGGCTTCTGCCGGGCGCCCGACCCGGGGCAATCCCGGGACGGGCGCCCGGCACAAGGTTCATGCAGGGTCCGGCTGGACACTGGGCGCGACAAGCCGCCCTTTCAATACATGCACCACGCAAACCACCCTGACCAGACCGCTGAAGTTCTTTACACCGCCATAACGCAAGTGCACTTCCCGGTCCACGTAAGACAGCAGCGCACTGACCGAACACGTATTGATCCTGGCGATCTCCGCGAGGATATTCCAATACACCTCTTCGAGCCGCAAACACGTCGAAAAACCATTAAGCCGAACCGATCGGGACAATGGCCTGGCCAAGTTCATATCGAACCCCTTGGCAAAGAGATCTACCTTTATCTTGTGCAATCCGCACGTTTCCATAACTCCATTACCTGCTCCGCGTGACATACACTTGACACTCCATTGCCTGACGGCCACTCATGTTCTCGTTGGCCGTTGAGCTATAAAACATCAAGACGACAAGTGCAGCCAGAAGACAGGGAGCCGATCACCGTAGGACAAGCCAACGCGCGTATCAGGAAGCTCGCGGAATCGCGGAAATCGCCGGAAAGCAGGCATGCGAGGGGCGTCAGCTCGACGCCCTCCCGCCACCGGTGTTATTTGTTTTCGAGCAGGGAACGCAACATCCATGCGGTCTTTTCATGCACTTGCATACGCTGGGTCAGCAAGTCCGCCGTCGGTTCATCACTGACTTTATCCAACAACGGGAAGATCCCCCGGGCTGTGCGAGTCACCGCTTCCTGGCCTTCGACCAGTTGCTTGATCATGTCTTCAGCGCTTGGCACACCCTCTTCTTCCTTGATCGAAGAAAGTCGCGCATACACCGAGTAGGCACCCGGCGCGGGAAAGCCCAGGGCACGAATACGCTCTGCGATTGAATCCACCGCCAGCGCCAGTTCGTTGTACTGCTCTTCAAACATCAAGTGCAGTGTACGAAACATGGGCCCCGTTACGTTCCAATGGAAGTTGTGGGTCTTCAGGTAAAGTACATAGGTATCGGAAAGCAGTCGCGAAAGTCCATCAACGATTGATTTACGGTCTTCTTCACTGATACCAATATCGATTGCCATGTGTTTCCCCTTCAATTGATAAAAATTCATTGATCAGGTGCAGGACCACTCTAGCAAGAGTGCCGGCCGTGCGCAGCCTGGCTGACCCTTTCAAGGTGCGGCAAATCGCCCCTTGCAGAGCGGGCTTGCCCGACAGGCAAGGCTTCAACAGCTACCGGAAAAATTACCCAGCACCTGCGAAAAAGCCTGCACCTGTCTAGGACAAGTGTTTGACGCAGAAATGCCGCGCCCCTTGTAACAGCCTGAAATGCTTGATTTGAGTAGGCACAGGCTTTGCTGTTAAATAGGCAGCGTGTCGCCGCCGATATTTTTCGCGGCAAGCGGCATAGGCTGATACCCGTGCACGTGCCCAACGCCTCCCATTGTTCAGAAGCGAACCGTGCCCGTCAGCTCTTCCTTGTGATCCGTCTTAACGTGAGTTAATCAAAATGTTGAAAATCGTCCACCTGCTAACGGGCGCTGCAGCTTTGCTGCTGTCCTTTATCCCCAGCCTGCGATCAGAGACCCTGCCTTACCTGCAGCAACCTGACGCTCTCTACCTGACCTTCTTTGGTCTTCTTAACCTGACACTGGCTCCAGTCATTCCATACTGGAACAAAGGCCCGCGTCATCAACTGCAAAACCTGGTCAGCGCCCTGCTGGTCCTGGCTGTTGTCGTGCAAACCCTCACCCTGCTGGCGCCTATGCCTGAAGTGGGTGGCCACCCGGCCGTCCTGCTCAGCCTGGCAATAGCACTGGTAGCCATCGTTCTTCATCTGGCCATCAGTTTTTACCGCTCCTCCCCGGCCGCTGCGTCGCAAAGCTACGACATGACCAACCGGGATACCGGGACCGTCAAGTGGTTCAACACCTCCAAGGGCTTCGGCTTTATTTCCCGGGATTCGGGCGACGATATCTTCGTCCACTTCCGGGCGATTCGCGGCGAAGGCCATCGCGTACTGGTGGAAGGCCAGCGCGTGGAGTTCTCCGTCATGAACCGTGACAAGGGGCTGCAAGCTGAAGATGTGATCGCCGCATTGCCGCGTCGCTGATTCCAGCACCCCGAAAAAAAGAAACCGCGATGCAGCCTGGCTGCATCGCGGTTTTTTTATGCCCGGGGGTTCAACCCCTGCCTTATTAATAATGAGGCGGCGGCGCCTCTTCCTCGGACGACTCGAACTGGCCGCCCATTTCTTCCTGGCGCTTGAGCAACGCAGTCATCTGCAACTGCAGGCGTTCCACGGCACGCTGCTGGGTGACCAGGATGTCATTCAGGGTCTCGATGGTGTCGTCCTGAAAGGCCAGGCGGCTTTCCAGGTCGGTCACGCGGGCTTGAAGATCCATGGCTCAAGCCTCCAGGAACGTGAAGTCGGCCGGCAGGATCTCGCGCAGGCGCGTACGAATTGCCACCACTTGCTCGTCACTGTAGGGCCTCGCCGGGTGCTTGCCCCAGACCGGCGCAGGCCAGGCCGCGTCGTCGCGCTTGCGTACGATCACATGCACGTGCAGCTGGCTGACCACATTACCCAAGGCACCGATATTCATTTTGTCGGCGCCGAACCCTTCGTTCAGCCACTGTGCCAGTGCCGTGCTTTCCTGCCACACCCGCTGCTGGTCGGCGACATCCAGTTGAAACACTTCGCTGATACCGTCAATGCGCGGCACCAGGATGAACCAGGGGTAATTCGAGTCATTGGAAAGCAGCAGCCGACACAGGGGGAAATCCCCGATAGGCAAGGTGTCTTGTTGAAGACGTGGATCTAAGGCGAACACAGCAGTCACTCCCGTTCGGCGGGTCAGGTTTCAGGCGCCCAGCATACCTGCGAATGCCAGTCGCTTCACGGCGAATGCGCGTGGCCGAATACGCGCCCAAACAGGACGCCACGAAAAAAAGCGCACCATTTCGAGACAGGCCAATATTTCAGCTACGCTAAATGACCAATGTATCCAATTCTGGTCAAAGTCGGGACGCGGAACATGCTTCAAGACCTTGAGCCAGACGGCTTTCAAAAGGCGAAGGCTGAACGGGAGCAGAAACGCAGCCAGTGAAGCACTGCACCAAAATGACCCATTTGTGCTTCAAAGGGATCCGCCAACTACCCACCGAACGGGGTGAACCGGTAACGTTTTGCTCTGGTAAAGGTTTTATGCGCCACCGAACCGGAGTGCGGCAGGCGCGTCAAGGCCAAACCAAACGGCGTAAAAAGCCCGTGCTTATGCGGTTTTTACAGGCCGTTGACACTTTTCACGAAAAAATCACATTCGGTTACGGGTTTGTGCACGCTTGTTGCATTCACACCCATATCGTCGACAACGGCACCGGCGGGAAGCAGGTGTTTCGCGACGGAAAATAACAGCGGTTCAATGCCTGGCAGGGATGAGTTGAAACTTTCAGGGGTGACTTTTCCACCCCGCTTCCAAGGTTTTAAAACAGCATTGAAGTTGTCAGTCCGGTTACAAGTGGACTGTGAATTTGCGACATGGAGCTAGCAATTTACGACAGGCCCGTAAAGAAGCTGAAAGGATAGATGTGCAAGTATCGTCAATAATGTCTGCGTGATATAACTTTGCGCCGACACAAAAAAGAAAGAGCCGCCCAGACAAAAATATAGGTGGGACGGCAGTACTCTTCCTAAAACCAAAGGAGCAAATCACGATGCGCGTGATGAAGTGGAGCATGATCGCCCTGGCTGTTTCAGCAGGCACCTCGCAGTTCGCAATGGCGTCCTCCCAGGACGATTCCAAGGGCTTTGTTGAAGACAGCACTTTCAGCATCAACACTCGCCTCCTGAACTTTAGCCGCGACTTCCGTAACAATGACACCGGCAAGAGCCGCGTCGACGAAACCGGTCTGGGCTTCAACGGCCTGTACCAGTCGGGCTTCACCCAAGGCACCATCGGTGTGGGTGTCGACGTCATCGGTCTGTTGGGCGTCAAACTGGACAGCGGCAAGGGTCGTTCCGGCACTGGCCTGTTTCCAACTGGCTCCGACGGTCGCGCTCAGGATGATTACTCCAAGGGCGGCGGCGCAGTTAAGTTCCGTATCTCCGATACGGTCCTGAAAATCGGCGACCAGTACACCACCGCGCCTGTATTCGCTTCCGATGACAGCCGTCTGCTGCCTGAATTGCCACAGGGTATCTCGCTGACCAGCAACGAGATCAAAGGCCTGAAACTTGAAGGCGGTCACTTCACTTCGAGCGTGGCACAAGCCCAGACCTACCGCGACAGCCTGGGCCTGACAAAAACCGACTTCATCGGTGGTGTCTACGCCCTGACTCCAGAAGTCAGCGCCAGCCTCTACTACGCGAAGACCGAAGACTACTGGAAAAAAACCTACGCCAACCTGAACTGGACCCATGCGCTCAGCAATGAGCAGTCCCTGGCGGTCGACTTCAACATCTACAGCACCAAAAGTGATGGCGCTGGCCTGCAACGGGCTGAGAAAGACGGCACCACCAAACTGGACAACCGTGCCTACAGCTTGCAAGGCGCGTACACCATCCAGGCTCACACCTTTACCCTGGCCTACCAGAAGGTCAGCGGTGACGGTGACTACGGCTACGGCGTAGACGGCGGCGGCACGATCTTCCTTGCCAACTCCATCGCTCGTTCCGACTTCAACGCTGAAGACGAGAAGTCGTTCCAGGCTCGCTACGACCTGAACATGGCGACTTTCGGCGTACCAGGCCTGAGCTTCATGACTCGTTACGTCAAAGGTACCGGCGCCAACACCGCCGACACCTCGAACGGCAAAGAGTGGGAACGTGACATCGAAGCCAAGTACGTGATCCAGAGCGGCCCGGCAAAAGACCTGAGCCTGCGCGTGCGTCAAGCCACTTATCGCTCCAGCGATGGTGTGTACTACGGTTCGGCGTCCATCGACGAACTGCGTCTGATCGCGCAATACCCGCTGAACATCTTGTAATTGGCAGTTTGATTACAACGATGACTTAGGGTTTCGGCCCTAACTAAAAAGCCGCTCACTTGTTCGCAAGTGAGCGGCTTTTTTATTGCAACTTAATCTCAACAACCCGATAACTAGCAAGCTAACTATCTAGTTTAATCCTGCGTAACAAACCTGACACATCGGCCAGGTTTAATCATCCAGTCACACTATTACTTCCCAGCACTTTCCTGCATGACGCGAATAACCCGTTGTGGAAACGGAATATCAATCCCCGCCGCTTTCAAACGGTCACGTGCCAGTTCATTGAACATGAACATCACATCCCAATAATCCGAGGTCTTGGTCCAGACTCGCAGGGATACAGTGATTGAACTGTCGCCCAGGGTCGAAACCACGGCTGCCGGCGCAGGATCAGCCAGTACCCGTGGGTCCTTGGCCAGTTCCAACAGCACTTCGCGCGCTTTCTGCAGGTCGGCTTCGTAGTCGACACCCACATCAAATACCACTTTACGGGTCGGCTGACGGTTGGTGTTGGTGATGAGGCCGTTGGACAGGCTGCCGTTCGGGATGATCACCGTCTTGTTGTCGCCGGTGCGCAACACGGTGTGAAAGATCTGGATGCTGTCGACGGTACCGGAAGTGCCCTGGGCTTCGATCCAGTCACCAATGCGGAACGGACGGAACAACAGAATCAGCACGCCGCCGGCGAAGTTCGCCAGGCTGCCTTGCAATGCCAGGCCGATGGCCAGGGTGGCGGCGCCGATCGCGGCAACGAACGAGGTAGTTGCGACGCCGATCATCGAGGCCACGTTGACCACCAGCATGACCTTGAGCGCAATGTTCGCAAGGCTGGTAATGAAGTGTTGCAGCGCCAGGTCCGCATTACGCAGTGCCAGCAAACGCCCCACTCGGTGGGTCAAGACGTTGATCAGCCACCAACCGATGGCCAGGGTGACCACCGCCAGCAAAAATCGGCTGCCGTATTCCATGATCATCGGTAACCATGACTCCGAGCTCTTGATCAGGTGATCCACTTCAGCGTTCAAGTCCATCTACATTCTCCTGTTTACCGGATGCTCGGCCTATTGGTTGGCCCTAAATACAATTGAGCCCCGTAGGGCTCAATGGTGGGCGCAGGTTCTGGGGCGTGGGACGTCAAAAACGCCCACAGGTTCCCCAAAGTGCTATCAGTCGCGGAAGTTATTGAACTGCAGCGGCATGTCGAAGGTCTTGGCGCGCAGGGCAGCAATGGCCTCTTGCAAGTCGTCACGCTTCTTACCGGTGATACGTACCTGCTCGCCCTGGATGGCGGCCTGGACCTTGAGCTTGGCGTCCTTGACGTGGGCGACGATTTTCTTCGCCAGCTCCTTGTCGATGCCTTCCTTGAGCACGGCTTCCTGCTTCATCAGCTTGCCGGACGCATAGGCATCCTTGATTTCGAGGCATTGCGCGTCGATCTTGCGCTTGACCAGAGACAGCTTGAGGATCTCAATCATCGCTTCCAGCTGGAAGTCGGCTTCCGCGGTCAGGTTGACGGTCAGCTCCTTTTCCTTGAACTCGAAGCTGCCCTTGCCCTTCAAGTCATAGCGGCGATCCAGCTCCTTGACGGCGTTCTCGACGGCGTTGGTGACTTCATGTTTGTCCAGTTCGGATACCACGTCGAACGACGGCATGTAATTTCTCCAATAAAAAAGGGGCGCGGCTCAGTAGAGATGGAGCACGCCCGGGCTAAAATGCCCGGGCATTATAGCGGTTCTTTCGCCTCGTTCACTGCGGGCAGCCTTACGGAGTAAAAACTGATGTCGACCACCTGGCACGTCCTCGGCGCCGGCAGCCTCGGAACACTGTGGGCCGCCCGCCTGGCCCGCGCCGGGCTGCCCGTGCGCCTGATCCTGCGGGATCACAGGCGGTTGGCGAGCTATCAGACGGCCAATGGCCTGACCCTGGTCGAGCAAGGCGTGGCTCACACCTACCCGGTCGTCGGCGAAACCTCCGACAGCCCTGGGCAAATTCATCGCCTGCTGGTGGCATGCAAGGCCTACGACGCCCAGGAAGCCGTCGCACAGCTGGAACATCGACTGGTGCCGGACGCCGAACTGATCCTGTTGCAAAACGGGCTGGGCAGCCAGGACGCAGTCGCCGCCCAACTGCCCCAGGCACGCTGCATCTTCGCCTCCAGCACCGAAGGCGCGTTTCGCGAGAGTGACTGGCGAGTAGTGTTTGCCGGCCATGGCTACACCTGGCTGGGGGATGCTCGGCACCCTACTCCGCCGCTGTGGCTGGATGACCTGCAAGCCGCCGGCATTCCCCATGAGTGGAGCACCGACATCCTCACCCGCCTGTGGCGCAAACTGGCCCTGAACTGCGCCATCAACCCGCTGACCGTGCTTTACCAATGTCGCAATGGCGAGCTGCAAGACCATCAGTGCGAAGTGGCCACCCTGTGCGCCGAACTCGCCGACCTGCTGGAATGCTGCGGCCAACCCGCTGCCGCAGAGGATTTGCACAGCGAAGTGGAACGGGTAATCCAGGCCACGGCGGCCAATTACTCCTCGATGTACCAGGACGTGGCCAGTGCCCGACGCACCGAAATCAGCTATTTGCTGGGCTATGCCTGCCAGGCGGCCGCCCGCCACCAACTGAGCTTGCCGCACCTGCAACAACTCCAGGCGCGCCTGGTACGGCAACTGTCTGCACGCGGATTGCCCAGCGACTGAAGCACGCGCTACCCTGCCTGCTTGTTCCTTTGCAGCGAAAACCTTGATGCCACTGCGCCAGCGTCTCGAAAATCTACCGGTTGGGCAGAAACTGCTGGCGGCCCTGCTGGTTTTGTTGACCACCGTCTTGCTGGTGGCCAACCTGACCTTTATCAGCGCCGCCTACTGGATCTCCCAGGAAAGCATGGCGCCCCAGGCCTTGCAGGCCATCGGTCGGCTGGTGTCCAACCCCTCGCTCGCCGCCGAGTCCCTGGACTCACCGCTCAAGGCGCAAACCCTGCTGGATGAACTGACCAGCTACTCGCCATTGCGGGCCGCGGCCTTATACGACGGAGATGGCACGCGCCTGGCCCAGCTGCAACATGCCAATCGCCTGCACCTGCCAGATAATTTCCGGGACATTGAAACCTGGCGTACCACCGAATTTCGCAGCAACCAGGTGATCACCCTGCCCCGTGCCGGCAAACCGTCCGGGCACTTGCTGCTGGTGGCCAGCAGCGAACTGCCGGTGGCTTTCTATACCGGTACCTTCACCGCCAGCCTGGGTATCCTGATCTTCAGCGTGCTGCTGTGGCTGGTGATCGCCCGGCAGATCAAGCGCCTGATTACCCGGCCGATCCATGAACTGGAAGAATTGTCGCGCCAGGTCACCCGGGAAGAGAACTACGCCCTGCGCGCCGGGCGCGGCAATCATGATGAAATCGGCAGCCTCGCCGAAGCTTTCAACACCATGCTTTCGCGCATTGAAGCCCGTGAGCAGCAACTCAAGCGCGCGCGAGACGATTCCCAGGCCGCCTACGATCAAGCCCAGGGCTTGGCGGAAGAAACCCGCCACACCAATCGCAAGCTGGAACTGGAAGTCCAGGTGCGCAGCAAGATCGAGAAAAAGCTCACCGGCTTCCAGAACTACCTCAACAGCATCATCGACTCGATGCCCTCGGCGCTGATCGCCCTCGACGAACAACTCTACGTCACCCAGTGGAACCAGGAAGCCAGCGCACTTTCCGGGACCCGCCTGGACGAGGCACTGAACCAGCCGATCTTCCTCGCCTTCCAGCCGCTCAAGCCGTTCCTGCCGCAGATCAAGGCCACGGTAGAGCAACACACCGTAGAGCGGATCGAGCGCGTTACCTGGGTCAAGGATGACGAACCCAAGCACTACGCCCTGACCTTCTACCCGTTGATGGGCGGTGCCGGGCGCGGCGTGGTGATCCGGATCGACGACATCACCCAGCGCTTGTCCCTGGAAGAAATGATGGTGCAGTCAGAGAAAATGCTCTCGGTCGGTGGCCTGGCCGCCGGCATGGCGCACGAAATCAACAACCCGCTGGGAGCGATCCTGCATAACGTGCAGAACATTCGCCGCCGGTTGTCCAACGAACTGCCGAAAAACCTCGAGCACGCCGAACAGGCGGGTATCGACCTGGACTCGGTCAACCGCTACCTGCAAAGCCGCGAAGTGCCACAGTTGCTCGACGGCATCCAGCAGGCTGGCGCCCGGGCGGCGAAAATCGTCACCCACATGCTCAGCTTCAGCCGCCGCAGCAACCGGCAGATGGCGCCGTGCGACTTGCCGGCCTTGATCGACCAGGCCGTGGAAATTGCCGGCAACGACTTCGACCTCACCGTCGGCTTCGACTTCAAGGGCCAGGCGATCATCCGCCAGTTCGACCCGCAACTGGGCCCGGTACCCGGCACCGCCAACGAACTGGAGCAAGTACTGCTCAACCTGCTGAAAAACGCCGCCCAGGCGATTCATCAGCGCGAAGACGGCAGCGAGCCCGGCCGGATCATCCTGCGCACCCGGCTCAACCCGCCGTGGGCAGAAATCCAGGTGGAAGACAACGGCATCGGTATGAGCGAGAACGTGCGCAAACGCACGTTTGAGCCGTTCTTCACCACCAAGGAAATCGGCCAGGGCACCGGGCTTGGGTTGTCGGTTTCGTATTTCATCATCACCAACAATCACAAGGGGCAGATGGAAGTGCATTCGACCCTTGGCCAGGGTACCTGCTTCACCTTGCGCCTGCCCCTGGCGGGCAGCCAATTGCCACCCAACGAACTCACTCAACTGGAGCGCTAACCATGGGCTTTCGCCTGTCGAAAATTTACACCCGTACCGGCGACAAGGGCGAAACCGGCCTGGGCGACGGCCGCCGCGTGCCCAAGGACCATCCACGGGTGGAGGCGATTGGCGAGGTGGATGCGCTGAACAGCCAGTTGGGTTTGTTGCTGGCGGGATTGGAGGAACAAAGCGGGCAGCATCCAGCGTTGAAGGATGTGATCGAGGTGCTGACACCTTGCCAGCATCGTCTGTTTGACCTGGGCGGCGAATTGGCGATGCCGGTGTACAAGGCGCTGAACGCGGCGGAAGTCGACCGGCTTGAGGCGGCGATCGATCGCTGGAATGAAGAGGTCGGGCCGCTGGAGAACTTCATTCTGCCGGGTGGTTCGGCGTTGATTGCCCAGGCCCATGTATGCCGAAGCCTGGCTCGCAGTGCGGAGCGCCGGTGTCAGCACCTGAATGCAGAGGAACCGCTGGAAGGCGTCGGGTTGGCGTACATCAACCGGCTGTCGGACTTGCTCTTTGTGGCAGCCAGGGTGATTGCCAAGCGCCAGGGCGTTGCAGAGATCTTGTGGCAGGCGGCGGCAAAGCCGCACTGACGCTTACTGACCGATTGCAACCTGTGGCGAGGGAACTTGCTCCCGCTGGGCTGCGTAGCGGCCCCAAAAAAGCGGGAGCGCTGCGCACTCCAGCGGGAGCAAGCTCCCTCGCCACAACAGCTCCCCTGGCCACTCGCCAGGGTTATGCCTAAACCTCAGGCCAGAACGCCCGAATCCCCGCCACACCTTGAGCACCAGCCTCCCAGGCCTTTTCCCGCTCAGCAGGACCCACCCCACCGAGCAAGAACACCGGTTTGCTGAACCCACTGATCAACTGCTGCGCCTGCTCCCAGCCCAACGGCTCGGCATCAGGATGAGTCAGGGTGGGCTGCACCGGCGACAAGGTGACGAAATCCACGTCCATCAACTCCGCCAAGGCTAATTCCTCAGCATTGTGGCAAGACGCCGCCAACCAGCGATCCTTCGGCAAAGGACGTCCCTTGCTGGCGTACTTGCGCAGTTGCGCCGAGGTCATATGCCAGCCGGCCGCGGGAAAATCCCCCAGCCATTCAAACGGCCCCTTGAGCATCAGTTGCGCCTTGCCCGCACACAGGCCCACGGCATCCACCGCCAGGTCACGGTACTTGGGGTCGTAACCGTTGGGGGCACGCAGCTGAACCAGCTTGATGCCACCAGCGATGGCTTTTTGAATACCGCGCAGCAGGACGGGTGTCTCCAGCTCGCCCGGAGTGATCAAGTAGTCAGCCGGTAAACGCGCCGCCGCAACGATCGGCGCATTGGCTGCCGGAAACTCATAGTTCGGCAGGTCCCGCTGGGCCACCCACTCAAGGGGTTGGCCTTCGGCACCGTGGGGCTCGCCGGTAAAGGCCGAGACTTCCCAGACATCCAGCAACACCTGTTTGTCCGGGTAATCATGCTGCACCTTGATCAACGGGCGAGCCGCCGTGACCTGGATGCCCAGCTCCTCCTGCAATTCACGGGACAGCGCGGTAGCGACCGACTCATCGGCCTCCACCTTGCCACCGGGAAACTCCCAGAGGCCGCCCTGATGCTGGGTATCGGCGCGGCGCGCCAGCAGAATCCTGCCGTCGACACCCCGGATGACCGCTGCTGCTACATGAACTCGTTTCACCGCACTATTTCCTCTGAATCGGTTTGAAGACCTACCTGGTATCAGGTGCGGTATTCCGCGTTGATCTTCACGTACTCGTGGGACAGGTCGGTGGTCCAGATGGTTTCGCTGCACTCACCGCGACCCAATTCGATACGGATGGTGATTTCTTCCTGCTGCATCACCGCCGAACCCTGGGCTTCGGTGTACGTCTCGGCCCGGGCGCCACGGCTGGCGATGCACACTTCGCCGAGGAACACGTCGATCTTGCTCACGTCCAGGTTCGGCACGCCGGCACGGCCCACAGCGGCCAGGATACGGCCCCAGTTCGGGTCGGAGGCAAACAGCGCGGTCTTGATCAGCGGCGAGTGAGCCACGGTGTAACCGACATCCAGGCATTCCTGGTGGTTACCGCCGCCGTTGACTTCAACCGTCACAAACTTGGTGGCGCCTTCGCCGTCGCGCACGATGGCCTGGGCCACGTCCATGCACACTTCGAACACCGCCTGCTTCAACGCGGCGAAATACGCGCCGTTGGACGAGGTGATTTCCGGCAGGTCAGCCTGGCCGGTGGCGATCAACATGCAGCAATCGTTGGTCGAGGTGTCGCCGTCGATGGTGATGCGGTTGAAGGACTTGTTGGCGCCGTCGAGCATCAGGTTTTGCAGCACGTCACGGGAGACTTTGGCGTCGGTGGCGATATAGCCCAGCATGGTCGCCATGTTCGGGCGAATCATGCCGGCGCCTTTGCTGATGCCCGTGACGGTAACGGTCACGCCTTCGTGCACAAACTGACGGCTGGCGCCTTTTGGCAGGGTGTCGGTGGTCATGATCCCGGTAGCCGCAGCCGCCCAGTTATCCACCGACAGGTCATCCAGCGCTGCTTGCAGCGCGCCTTCGATTTTCTCTACCGGCAGCGGCTCACCGATCACGCCGGTGGAGTACGGCAGCACCTGGCTGGCCTCCACGCCGGTCAGCTCCGCCAGCTTGGCGCAGGTGCGGGCAGCGGCGGCCAGGCCAGGCTCGCCGGTCCCGGCGTTGGCATTGCCGGTGTTGGTCAACAGGTAACGCACCGGGCCTTCGACACGCTGCTTGGCCAGAATCACGGGCGCGGCGCAAAACGCGTTCAGGGTGAACACACCCGCGACGGTCGAGCCTTCGGCACAGCGCATCACCACCACATCCTTGCGCCCCGGGCGCTTGATGCCCGCCGAAGCGATACCGAGTTCAAAACCGGCAACCGGGTGCAACGTGGGCAAAGGACCAAGACCAACAGCCATGAATGCGCTCCTAAAAATATTGGGTGTGTACCCCGTCGCTATCGACGGTGACGAAATGGCAAAACGCCGCGACGGCTGATGCCGGTCGCGGCGCGGGGGTGTTGCAGCGTCAGGCGAAAATCTTAGTTGATTTCGCCGTGGCAGTGCTTGAACTTCTTGCCCGAACCGCACCAGCACAGTTCGTTGCGGCCCAGCTTCTGTTCGTTGCGCACCGGGGCCTGGGCCAGGGCCACATCGACCTCTTCGCCCAATACTTCCGGAGCCTCAAGACCAGGCGCTTCGTCGTGCTGGAACTGCATACGCGCAGCCAGTGCCTCGGCTTCCTGACGCAGGCGGGCTTCTTCCTCGATCGGGTCTTCGCGACGCACCTGAACGTGGGACAGCACACGAATCGAATCGCGCTTGATCGAATCCAGCAGTTCGGAGAACAGCGTAAACGACTCGCGCTTGTACTCCTGCTTCGGGTTCTTCTGGGCGTAGCCACGCAAGTGGATGCCGTGACGCAGGTGGTCCATGGTCGACAGGTGGTCTTTCCACAGGTCGTCCAGCACACGCAGTACGATTTGCTTCTCGAAGGTGCGCAGTGCTTCGGCACTCGCCTGCTCTTCTTTCTCGTTGTACGCGGCCAGCAGCTCGGTCATGAGCTTCTCGCGCAGGGTTTCTTCGTACAGGTGGTCGTCTTCGTCGAGCCATTGCTGGACCGGCAAGTCGACACCGAAGTCGCTCTTCAACGCAGCTTCCAGGCCGGCAACATCCCACTGCTCAGGCAGGGACTGTGGCGGGATATGGGCGCTGACGGTGGCGTTGAGCACGTCCTGGCGGAAATCGGCAATGGTCTCGCCGATGTTGGTGGCGGCCAACAAACTGTTACGCATGTGATAAATCACTTTACGCTGTTCGTTGTTGACGTCATCGAACTCGAGCAGTTGCTTACGAATGTCGAAGTTACGGCCTTCTACCTTGCGCTGGGCTTTCTCGATGGCGTTGGTCACCATGCGGTGTTCAATCGCTTCACCGGACTGCATGCCCAGGGCTTTCATGAAGTTCTTCACCCGATCCGAGGCGAAGATGCGCATCAGGCTGTCTTCCAGGGACAGGTAGAAACGGCTGGAACCGGCGTCACCCTGACGACCGGCACGACCACGCAGCTGGTTGTCGATACGGCGCGATTCGTGACGCTCGGACGCGATCACCTGCAAGCCGCCGGACTCCAGCACTTGCTGGTGGCGCTTCTGCCAGTCGGCCTTGATCTGCGCGATCTGCTCAGGGGTCGGGTTGTCCAGGGACGCAACTTCCACTTCCCAGTTACCGCCCAACAGGATGTCGGTACCACGACCGGCCATGTTGGTGGCGATGGTCAGTGCGCCCGGGCGACCGGCCTGGGCAATGATCTCGGCTTCTTTTTCGTGGAACTTGGCGTTGAGGACCTTGTGCTCGATGCCTTCCTTGGCCAGCAAGCTGGACATGTGCTCGGAAGTTTCGATGGTGGCAGTACCCACCAGCACTGGACGGCCCTGGGCCATGCATTCCTTGATGTCGGCGACGATTGCAGCGTATTTCTCGTCGGCGGTCAGGAACACCAGGTCGTTGAAGTCTTTACGCGCCAGCGGCTTGTTCGGCGGGATAACCATCACCGACAGACCGTAGATCTGGTGGAATTCGAACGCTTCGGTGTCGGCTGTACCGGTCATGCCGGACAGTTTGTTGTACAGACGGAAGTAGTTCTGGAAGGTGGTCGAGGCCAGGGTCTGGCTTTCAGCCTGGATGTTCAGGGCTTCCTTGGCTTCGATCGCCTGGTGCAGGCCTTCCGACAAACGGCGACCCGGCATGGTACGACCGGTGTGTTCGTCGACCAGTACGACCTGGCCGTCCTGCACGATGTATTCAACGTTGCGATGGAACAGCTTGTGGGCGCGCAGGCCGGCATACACGTGGGTCAACAGACCCAGGTTGTGCGCCGAGTACAGGCTCTCGCCTTCGGCCAGCAGGCCGATCTGGGTCAGCATGTCTTCGACGAACTGGTGACCGGCTTCGTTGAGTTCGACCTGGCGGGTCTTCTCGTCGATGGTGAAGTGACCTTCTTTGGTCACCACGCCTTCCACTTCCTCGATGTGTTGCTCAAGGCGCGGGATCAGCTTGTTGATCTCGGTGTACAGGCGCGAGCTGTCCTCTGCCTGACCGGAGATGATCAGCGGGGTACGGGCTTCGTCGATCAGGATGGAGTCGACTTCGTCGATCACGGCAAAATTGAGTTCGCGCTGGAATTTTTCTTCCATGCTGAACGCCATGTTGTCGCGCAGGTAGTCGAAACCGAATTCGTTGTTGGTACCGTAGGTGATGTCGGCAGCGTAGGCGGCGCGCTTCTCTTCCGGCGGCTGGAACGGCGTGACAACGCCGACCGTCAGGCCGAGGAATTCGTACAGCGGACGCATCCAGTTGGCATCCCGGCGGGCGAGGTAGTCGTTCACTGTCACAACGTGCACGCCCTTGCCGGACAATGCGTTGAGGTAAACGCCCAGGGTAGCTACCAGGGTCTTGCCTTCACCGGTACGCATTTCGGCAATCATGCCTTCATGCAAGGTCATGCCGCCGATCAACTGGACGTCGAAGTGGCGCATGCCCATGACACGCTTACCGGCTTCACGGGCGACCGCAAAGGCTTCGGGAAGCAGCTTGTCGAGGGTTTCACCTTTGGCTATGCGGGCCTTGAACTCTTCGGTCTTGGCGCGCAATTGCTCGTCCGAAAGGGCAACCATCTGCTCTTCGAAGGCATTGACCAGCTGCACCGTCTTGAGCATGCGTTTGACTTCGCGCTCATTCTTGCTTCCAAAAAGTTTCTTTAACAAAGGCGCAAACATATCGGCAGGTTCTTCCACACATAGGGATGGAGGGCGCCCCGTGAGTCGCCCGAGCAGCCCTCACGGCCGCATGCGAACGAGCATTCTACCCGGAAACGTGGGTGAGGAAAGTGGCGTTATTCCACGATGCAGGCACGGCGCTCTCAGAGGGCTTGTTTAAAATAAGGGCTTTTTGCTGAACTTCAACCCATTCGGGCAATAAGTTACTCGTTGATTTAATGGATAAACTGCCGGTAATGCAATGGCGGCGGTGTCGCAGACGCTTTCTGCTACCATGGCCTCTCTGTTACTTAAGGTGTCTAGTCATGGCATTTCGCCCTCTTACGGCCCGAGCTCCCGCCGTGTTGCTTCGCGAAGCCAAGCCTTTAAAAGCCATCTTCGGCCATGCGCAACGCCTTGGTCATCTGCAACGCCTGGTAGAAAGCCAACTGCAGCCCGCCGCCCGCGAACACTGCCATGTGGCCTCGTGGCGCGAAGGCAATCTGCTGCTGATCGTCACCGACGGCCATTGGGCGACGCGCCTGCGCTACCAGCAGAAACGTTTGCAGCGCCAATTGATGGCCTTCGACGAATTCGCCAGCCTGACGCGCATCCAGTTCAAGGTGCAACCGCCGACCGTGCCGCAAGGTGCGGTGGGGCATACGATGGATTTGTCGGAAATCGCCGCCGAAACCATTCAGGCCACGGCAGACGGGATTACCGATCCGAACTTACGCGCTGCGCTGGAGCGGCTGGCCGCTCACGCCAAACCCAAAACCTGAGACCCGGCGCAGAACCAAGTGTGGGAGCGGGCTTGCTCGCGAAGGTGGCGTGTCAGTCACTGGATATATTGACTGATCCACCGCTTTCGCGAGCAAGCCCGCTCCCACATTTGATCCCATCGTTATTTACGTTTGCTGCCGCCTAACAAAGACCCCAGTAACCCGCGCACCAACTGCCGGCCCATCTGATTGGCCGCCTGTTGCATCGCCGATTTCAGTGCCTTGCCTGCCGTAGTACCGAGGAACGCACCGGCCTTGTCGGTAAAGCTTGGCTCTTCAGCGGCGGGCGTCGAATCCTCTTGCGGGCCCAAGTCCTTGCGCGCCATCAGCACTTCGTACGCCGACTCACGGTCAATCGGCTTGTCATAACGCCCCTGCAATGGCGAACTGGCAATCAGTGCTGCCCGCTCAGCTTCGCTCAGTGGCCCGATCCGCGATTGCGGCGGTGCTACCAGTACGCGTTGGACTACTTCAGGCGTCCCCTTTTCCTGCAAGGTTCCCACCAATGCCTCACCTGTACCCAACTCGGTCAGCACCGCCAGCGCATCAAATGCCGGATTGGGCCGGAAACCATCGGCCACCGCCCGCAGGGACTTCTGCTCCTTGGTGGTGAACGCCCGCAGCCCGTGCTGGATGCGCAAGCCGAGTTGCGCCAGCACGGTGTCCGGCAAGTCCCCGGGAGACTGGGTGACGAAATACACACCGACGCCTTTCGAGCGAATCAGCCGCACCACTTGCTCCAGGCGATCCTGCAGGGCCTTGGGGGTGTCGGCAAACAACAGATGCGCCTCATCGAAAAACAGCGCCAGCAGCGGCTTGTCGGCATCGCCACGTTCCGGCAGTTGCTCGAACAGTTCGGCCAACAGCCAAAGCAGGAAGGTCGCGTAGACCTTCGGCGCCTCATGCACCAGCCGGCTGGCGTCCAATAGATGAATACGCCCGCGGCCGTCACTGGCCGGTTGCAGGATGTCTTCGAGTTGCAGCGCCGGCTCGCCGAACAACGCTTCGGCACCCTGCTGCTCCAGCACCGCCAGGCGCCGCAACAGCGCCTGGCTGGAACCGGTGGTCATCAAGGCCGCGTCTTCCCCGAGCAACTCCGGGTGATAGCGCAAATGGTTCAGCAGCGCCTTGAGGTCCTTGAGGTCCAGCAACAACAGGCCTTCACGATCGGCCACCTTGAAGGCTGCGTAGAGGGCCGATTGCTGGCTGTCGGTGAGCTCCAACAGGCTGCCGAGCAACAGCGGGCCCATTTCACTCATGGTGGTGCGCAACGGATGACCGGACTGGCCGTGGATATCCCACAACGTCACCGGATACGCCTTGGGCGTGTAATTAAGGAAAGGCATGCCGGCTATGCGCTCGGCGACCTTGCCCTGAGGGTTGGCCGCAGCGCCCAGGCCACACAGGTCACCCTTGATATCGGCGGCAAATACCGCGACGCCGGCGTCGCTGAAGGCTTCCGCCAGGCGCTGCAAGGTCACGGTCTTGCCGGTGCCGGTGGCGCCTGCGATCAGGCCGTGGCGGTTGGCCAGGCGCATCGACTGGGCAATCGGCTGGCCCTGAAGATCTGCACCAATAATGAGTTGCGAGGAGTCAGGCATTTTGTCACCCATGGTTAATCTTTGGCGCTGAATGGTCGATACAGATAAAGCGAGAGACCCAAAAAGTCTTGGAAAAACAGGCCGGATAATTCCTGCAGGAGCAGATGGAAATATCACACTTTTTTTGACGCAGCCATTCCGCGCGCCCCAGAAGGACGTGCATCGGATATTAAGACCATAGCGGACCCCACAAGCCATGAATAAAAATCTGCGTTTCAGCCATAAAATCCTGCTTGCCGCCGCTCTTGTCGTCATTGCCGCCTTTGCGTTGTTTACCCTCTACAACGACTACTTGCAGCGTAATGCGATTCGCGACGACCTGAACAACTACCTGCATGAAATGGGCGATGTCACTGCCAGCAACATCCAGACCTGGCTTACCGGGCGCATTGTGCTGATAGAAAGCGCCGCACAGAACATCGCCATCAACCCGGATTCAACCAGCGTCGCCAGCCTCCTGGAACAGAAGGCCCTGACGTCCTCGTTCATGGCCACATACCTTGGCGACAGCAAGGGCGGCTTCGTCATCCGCCCCGATACCAAGATGCCCGACGGCTTCGACCCACGGGTACGCCCCTGGTACAAGGGCGCGCAGGGCAGCAACGGCTCAACCCTGACCGAACCCTACATTGACGCGGCCACCGGCCAGTTGATCATCTCCATCGCCACCCCCAGCACCAAGGCCGGCCAGAGTGTCGGCGTGGTGGGCGGCGACCTGAGCCTGCAAACCCTGGTAGACAACATCGGTGCCCTGAACTTCGGCGGCATGGGTTATGCCTTCCTGGTCAGTGCCGACGGCAAAGTGCTGGTACACCCGGACAAGGGCCTGGTGATGAAAACCCTGGCCGACGTCTATCCGAACAACACCCCCAGGATCAGCAGCGACTTCAGTGAAGTCGAGGTAAACGGCAAGACACGTATCGTCACCTTTACCCCGATCAAGGGCCTGCCCTCGGTGAACTGGTACCTCGGCCTGTCGGTGGATAAAGATAAATCCTTCGCCATGCTCAGCGAATTCCGCACCTCGGCGATCATCGCCACGATCATCGCCGTGGTCATCATCATCGCCCTGCTGGGCATGCTGATTCGCATCCTCCTGCAGCCACTGCACGTCATGACCCGCGCCATGGAAGACATCGCCGACGGTGAAGGCGACCTGACCCGCCGCCTGACCATCCAGAACCACGACGAATTCGGCGTGCTTGGCAGCGCTTTCAATCGTTTCGTGGAGCGGATTCACACCTCGATTCGCGAAGTTTCCTCGGCCACCGAGCAGGTCAATGAAGTGGCCCTGCGGGTGGTCAGCGCCTCCAATTCCTCGATGGTCAATTCCGACGAGCAGGCCAACCGGACCAACAGCGTCGCGGCCGCGATCAACGAGCTGGGGGCCGCCGCCCAGGAAATCGCCCGCAACGCCGCACAGGCCTCCAACCAGGCCAGCGATGCCCGGCACTTGGCCGAAGACGGTCAGCAAGTGGTGGAACGCAATATCAAGGCGATGAACCAGTTGTCGCAGATGATCAGCGCCTCCAGCACCAATATCGAAGCGCTTAACAGCAAGACAGTGAACATCGGGCAGATTCTGGAAGTGATCACCAGCATTTCCCAGCAAACCAACCTGCTGGCCCTCAACGGGCGATTGAAGCCGCACGGGCCGGGGAAGCCGGGCGCGGCTTTGCGGTGGTGGCCGATGAAGTGCGCAACCTGGCGCACCGCACCCAGGAGTCGGCGCAGCAGGTGCAGAAGATGATCGAGGAGCTGCAAGTCGGCGCCCGGGATTCGGTCAGCACCATGAGCGAAAGCCAGCGGCACAGCCAGGACAGTGTGGAAATCGCCAACCTGGCGGGCGAGCGTCTGAACAGCGTGACCCAGCGTATCGGCGAAATTGACGGGATGAACCAGTCGGTAGCCACCGCTACCGAGGAACAGACCTCGGTGGTGGAGTCAATCAACATGGACATCACCGAGATCAACACCCTCAATCAGGAAGGTGTGGAAAACCTGCAATCAACCTTGCGGGCCTGTTCCGACCTGGAACAGCAAGCGGCGCGCTTGAAACAACTGGTGGGTAGTTTCCGGATTTGATCCCGCCGGGTCAGCGGCTGCCTTGCACAGCCGCTGACGCCTTTTCTTCAGGCAATTCGGATGTGTCCTGCAATTGTTCCCACAACTCGGCGGCGCCTGGAAACTCGGTGCCGTCCTCACTGCTCAGGTCATCCGGGTCATATCGACTCAAACAACCCTCTCCCAGCGTCGCGGGGGCTTTGGAAGTCGCCTTGTCCAGTGGATCGCTCATGCTCCAGTCCTCACCCGCGCTCAAAAAAAGGGCCTGTAGCGATTTAACGCCCAGGCCCTTCATTCTTCAATCAAAACACTTCAATCAGAACACGACAGTCTTGTTGCCGTGCACCAGCACCCGGTCTTCCAGGTGATAGCGCAGGCCGCGAGCCAGCACCATCTTCTCGACGTCACGGCCAAAACGGACCATGTCTTCGATGCTGTCGCTATGGCTGACACGCACCACGTCCTGCTCGATGATGGGACCGGCGTCCAACTCTTCGGTGACGTAGTGGCACGTTGCACCGATCAGCTTCACGCCACGCAGGGATGCCTGGTGATACGGCTTGGCACCCACAAACGATGGCAGGAAACTGTGGTGAATATTGATCACCTTGCCAGCGTATTCACTGCACAACTCCGGCGGCAGAATCTGCATGTAGCGCGCCAGTACCACGACGTCCGCATCGTGCTGCTTGACCAGGCGCGAGACCTCGGCAAAGGCCGGCTCCTTGTCCTGCGGGTTGACCGGGACGTGGTAGTACGGAATGCCATGCCACTCGACCATGCTGCGCAGGTCGTCGTGGTTGGAGATCACGCAGGAGATCTCGCAGTCCAGTTCATCGCTGTGCCAGCGGTGCAGCAGGTCTGCCAGGCAGTGGGACTCACGACTGGCCATCAGGACCACGCGTTTTTTCTGTTCCGTGTCGGTGATGCGCCAGGTCATCGAGAACTCTTCAGCGATCGGCGCAAATGCCTCGCGAAATGCCTCTAGACCAAAGGGCAGCGTATCGGCACGAATTTCGTGACGCATGAAAAACCAGCCGCTGAGATTGTCCGAGTGATGGCTCGCTTCGGTGATCCAACCGTTGTGGGAAGCCAGAAAGTTACTGACCTTGGCAACGATGCCAACCCGGTCCGGGCAAGCAATCACCAGCCGAAAAGTGCGCATTAGGGGGAAACTCCAGAACTTCGCAAAGGCCGCCATTCTAGCGATTGCGCAGAAAAACTGCAGTATTCCTCAACGCTTATTCTGATCGGCTGCGTCAACCCTGCCCCTTAATAGCGTAAGGTTTTTCCCCACTATGTGTGCAAACGCGTGGACTCCGGCAGTACGCCAAGACTTAACCAGAGTATCTTTAGGCCATCCCCCTTACTAATTAACTCAATTCCACGCTTTTGCCACAAACAACCAAAGTAAATTACATAAATGCGGCCTTAAATGTTTACTTGGGCAAACTGTCTGACTATTATTGAGCCACTATCCCCTTTCACCCAGCGCCCTGCATAAGGTAGTCCCCATGTCCCTGATCAACGAATATCGCGCCACCGAAGAAGCTATCAAAGAGCTGCAAGCCCGTTTGAAGAACCTGTCCCAAGACGACAAACTGCAAACCGAGCTGGAATTCGAAGGCAAATTGCGCACCCTGATGGGCGAATACTCCAAATCCCTGCGTGACATCATCGCGCTGCTGGATCCGGATTCGAAAGTTAAGGCTCCACGTGGCGCCGTAAAAACTACCGGCACCAAGCGTGCACGCAAGGTTAAACAATACAAAAACCCGCACAACGGCGAAGTGATTGAAACCAAAGGTGGCAACCACAAGACTCTGAAAGAGTGGAAAGCCAAGTGGGGCGGCGACGTGGTTGAAGGCTGGGCTACCCTGCTGGGCTAAGCCTCGCCAGGACGCTGCGTGATACGCAACGCAATAAAAAACGCCAGCTTGCTGGCGTTTTTTATTGTCCGTATTTTACCGGGAAGCTGATTACAGACTCATTCGAGTCGCTAAGGCATCAACATACTCCTGCCATTCATCAAGCACCTGGCGCTGAAACGGTGTGGCACTAACAGCCAACTCAAGACACGCCTGCTTAAAACCCTCAAGGGTGTTTGGCGCGCCCCATTGAGGGTCTGACAAACGTTGCTGACAGAAAACTCTCCAGCGTTGTTGCTCTTCACTATTCAAGGTGTCTGGAAAGTTGCGTGCACGATAGCGAAATAATAATTCAGGCAAACGTTCATCATCGAAAGGCCATTGCTGGCGCGCTAGTTGCGCCGGCTCGGCGACTCTCACTTGCTCACATAAACGTCGATCACGATCCCCGATAAAACCATCGTATAGCTGCTGCTCGGGATCGGCGCTTGGCGCAAAATCTTCCTCGGCGTAAATCGCCGCCAGTTTATCGCGCCATAGTTCCTGTGCGTCGCTTAGCCGCAGGGCCCGCGCATCACACTCATCCATATCCAGCTGCAAACGCTCGCGGTCTTGCGGCCGAAGCACGCTCAACGGTGCGACCACCGGGCAACGATTGATGTGCAGCAACTTGAGCGGTACCGGCAACTCACCTTCGGCCAGTTCGTCGCGGCGGGTATATAAGCGCCGGCGCAAGGTATCGGCGTCCTCGTCCAACAGCCCTTGCGGATCGAGCCCCAGGTCGCAGACGATCAATGCATTGCGATTGCGCGGGTGCCACGCCAGCGGCAGCACCACCCCCAGGTAATGACGCTCGGCAGAAAAACGACCGGAAATATGCACCATCGGCTGCAACAACCGCACCTGGTCCATGACCCGTTGTTTGCTGCGCAGTTGAAACAGCCAGTCATAGAGCTTGGGTTGCTTCTCGCGGATCAACCGGGCCAGGGCGATGGTGGCGCGCACATCGGACAAGGCGTCGTGGGCCTGGCCGTGGTCGATGCCGTTGGCGGCCGTCAACCGCTCAAGCTTGAGGGTGACGCGCCCGTCCTGTTCCGGCCAGACGATCCCGTCAGGGCGCAGGGCGTAGGCAGTGCGCACCACGTCGATCAGGTCCCAGCGGCTGTTGCCGCCTTGCCATTCCCGGGCATAGGGATCGAAGAAATTGCGGTACAAGCTGTAGCGCGTCATCTCATCGTCAAAACGCAAGGTGTTGTAGCCGGCCCCGCAAGTGCCCGGGGTGGCCAGCTCGGCGTGCACCCGGGTCATGAAGTCGGCTTCGGCCAGGCCTTTTTCCGCCAGCACGCCGGGAGTGATGCCAGTGATCGCGCACGCTGCCGGATGCGGCAGGATATCGTCGCTGGGGTGGCAGTAGAGATTGACCGGCGGCCCGACCTCGTTAAGCTCGAGGTCGGTGCGAATACCGGCTACCTGCAGCGGGCGGTCGGTACGCGGATTGATGCCGGTGGTTTCATAGTCGTACCAGAAAATGGTGGTCACGGGCTATTCCTGTGCTGAAGACCGGCAAAGTCTAGGCGCTTGCAGGCATCGGGGGCCAGCGCTGTGTTGCCTGTACAAATATTCAGTAAATCGTTGAGTGGTTGCTTCCACCGTCGACACTGCTAGCATCGGTCTTTCCAACCCCGCCGCTGCCGCCCAGGCGCCAGCGCCGCACTGCCAAGGACCGCGATGCCACCTGCGCCACTGGATACCCGCTACCAGATCGAGACCCCGGAGGGTATCGACCTGCCCCTGCGCCCGGCCGGCCTGCTGGTACGCTCACTGGCCTTTGCCTTCGACCTGGGTTTGCGCGGCCTGATTCTCGGCATCCTGTTTATCGCATTGGCCTTTCTCGGCAACCTGGGCATTGGCCTGGGTTCGCTGCTGCTGTTCCTCGTCAGTTGGTGGTACATGGTGCTTTTCGAAGTGCTCAACCAGGGCTGCTCGCCCGGCAAACAGGTCATGGGCCTGCGGGTGGTACAGGACGATGGCACGCCCATCGGCTGGTCCGCCTCGCTGATCCGTAACCTGTTGCGCTTTGTCGACATGCTGCCCTTCGGCTATTTCCTCGGCGCCATCAGTTGCCTGCAACACCCCAACTTCAAGCGCCTGGGCGACCTGGCGGCCGGGACTCTGGTGATCTACCGCGAACAACCGCTTTCCCGCCCGCAAGTGCCCCAGGCCCCGGCGCTGCGCCTGCCGTTCGCCCTTGAGCTGAACGAACAACGGGCGATTCTCAGCTTCGCCGAACGCCAGGGCGAACTGTCGGCCGAACGGGTCAACGAACTGGCCGCTATCCTGGCCACGCCCCTGCAGGTCTCCCCTGCCCGCGCCGTGGCAGAACTCAACGGTGTGGCCCGCGGATTGTTGGGGCCAGCATGAAACAGAGTCTTTTCGAAAGCCGCCATCAGCCACAATGGCAAGCCTTTGCCGAGCAATTGACGCAGTTGGAGAAAGGCAAAGCCAAAGGCGCCGACTTCGTCGACTTCCCTCATCAATACCGGCAGTTGTGCCAGCACCTGGCCCTGGCCCAGGAGCGCGGCTACAGCAGCTACCTGGTGGACCCGTTGCAGCAGCTTGCCTTGCGCGGCCATCAACAGTTGTATCGTCATCGCAGCCGGATGGGGGCAAACGTGCTGAGCTTCCTGCTGGCCGATTTCCCCAGGCTGGTTCGCGCGCAATGGCCATTTGTGCTGGCTGCCGGCCTGCTGTTCTTTGGCAGCCTGCTCGGCATTGCCTTGCTGGTGTACCTGTTTCCGGACTTGATCTACAGCATCGTCAGCCCTCGGCAGGTGGCCGAGATGCAGGCCATGTACAACCCCGATGCCAGCCGCCTGGGCCGGGCAGCCGAACGCGCTTCCAGCGAAGACTGGATGATGTTCGGCTACTACGTGATGCACAACATCGGTATCGCCTTCCAGACCTTTGCCGCCGGGCTGCTGTTCGGCCTGGGCAGCGTATTTTTCCTGTTCTTCAATGGCCTGATCATTGGCGCCGTTGCCGGGCACCTGACGCAAATCGGCTACGGGCAAACGTTCTGGTCATTTGTCATCGGCCATGGCGCCTTCGAGCTCAGCGCAATTGCCCTGGCTGGCGCGGCTGGCCTGCAACTGGGCTGGGCGCTGATTGCACCGGGGCCCCTCACCAGAGGCGAATCCCTGCGCCTGGCCGCGCGCAAAAGTGTGCAAATGATTTGTGGTGTGATGGTGTTCCTGCTGATCGCCGCGTTTATCGAGGCGTACTGGTCGTCCACCAATGCCGTGGCGCCGTGGGTCAAGTACCTGGTCGGCACCGCCCTGTGGTTGCTGATGGCGGCCTACCTGCTGTTTGCCGGACGGAATCGCCATGCGCCTGAGTGATGCCAGCGTCGTGATCCGCCCGCGTACCTCCTGGGAGGCCATGGACCTCGGCATCCTGCTGGCCCGGGAACACCGGCTGCTGTTGATGAGCAGTTGGGCCATCGTGACCTTGCCGGTCTTCGCCCTGTTCAGCGTGCTCCTGTGGAATCACCCCACCACCGCGCTGTTGCTGTTCTGGTGGTTGAAACCGGCATTCGACCGCCTGCCACTGTATATCCTGTCCAAGGCCCTGTTCGGCGAAACACCCAGCCTGAAACAAGCGCTGCGCCAATCGCCGCGGCTGCTCAAGGGCCAACTGCTGGCCAGCCTGACCTGGCGGCGCTTCAGCCTCAGCCGTAGCTTCGAGATGCCGGTGGTCCAGCTCGAAGGGCTGCAAGGCCAGGCGCGCCAACAACGTCTCGGGGTGTTGCAGCAGCGCAACGCAGGCGCCGCGCGCTGGCTGACCCTGATCGGGGTGCACCTGGAAATCGCCCTGTGGTTCGGGTTGATGGCCGTGTTCTATTTCTTCCTGCCGCAAGAGGTCGAACGCGACTGGGATTGGCAGCAACTGGCGCTCACCGCCGGCCACGACTGGCGTTGGCTGGAGCACCTGACCAACATGTTCTACGCCTTGATCCTGGTGTTCTGGGAGCCGATCTATGTCGCCTGTGGCTTCAGCCTTTACCTGAACCGCCGCACGGTGCTGGAAGCCTGGGACCTGGAACTGGTGTTCCGCCGAATGCGCCAGCGCCTGAGCGGTGTGGCGTCGCTGCTGTTGCTGGTGGCCGGGCTGACGCTGATTCCGCCGATCCCATCGGCATGGGCTGATGAACCGGTTCCCCAAACGCCGCTGACTACACAATCGGCCAGTCACTCGATCAAGACGCTGTTGGAGCAGCCACCGTTCAAGAACCCGGAAACGCTCACTCGCTACCGCTTCGGCGAGGATAAAGCAGCCGACAAAAACAAAGCGGCAGGTGATGCCAAGCTGCCAGCCTGGCTGGAAGCATTGCTGAAAAACCTCAACAGTGATTCGTTCAAGCACATCGCCAAGGGCCTTGAAGTACTGCTCTGGGGATTGCTGGCAGGTGGCCTGGCACTGGTGATCTGGCGCTACCGCGACTGGCTGCATGCCTTTGTCAGCCGCCGCAGCCCGCGCAAACCCAAGGCTGCCAAACCCGTGCCTTCGCAGCTGTTCGGCCTTGAACTGGGGGCTGACACCTTGCCCGAAGACATCGCAGACGCCGCCGAACAGCTGTGGGCAACACAGCCCCGGGAAGCCCTCGGCCTGCTCTACCGTGGGTTGCTCAGCCGCTTGCTGCACGACTTCAACCTGCCGCTGAAAAGTGCCGACACGGAAGGTGAAGTCCTGGAACGTATCCGCCAACTGCAACAACCGCAGCTACTGGCATTCAGCGGTGAGCTGACCCGTTACTGGCAAAACCTTGCCTATGGCCATCGCCTGCCGCCTGCCTTGGCGCAACAACAGCTATGCAGCGATTGGCGAACCCTGTTCGGCTCGGGAGCGGCGCAATGAACCGGCCGTTGCTGTGGGTCGGGCTGCTGGTCGCGGGCTTGCTGGCAGCAGGCGGTTTTTATGCCTGGCACACGGCGATTCCTTATCAGGAAGTGGTCGATCGCGGCCCTTCACCCGAAGCCCTGGCCAACCCCTACCTGGCAGCTGAACACTTTCTGCGCCAGCAGGGCCTGGTGGTGGAACATGCCAACAGCCTCGAACGGCTGGCCAGCCTTTCGCCCAAGGGCAACAGCCTGCTGTTGCTGGGCGAGCGCAGCAACATGAGCCCGCCCCAGATTGATCAATTGCTGCAGTGGACCCGGGCTGGCGGCCATCTACTGCTGGTAGCCGAAGCGCTGTGGGATGAGGACACCGGTGAAAGTGGCGACCTGTTGCTGGATCGTGTGCAGATACACCAATCCTTCAGTGAAGAATTCGACGCTCCGGCACCCGCGCGTAAAAAGACAACGCCGGACCTGACCAAACTCTATGTGGACAACGAAACAGCGCCGGCCTATTTCAGCTTCGACACCGACTTCAACCTCACCGACCCCAGGCACCTGGCACAATTCTCGGCCAACAGCGCCCGGTCGACGCACCTGATGCAGGTCAACCTCGGGCAAGGGCGTGTGACCGTGGTCACCGACAGCGACCTGTGGAAAAACCCGGGCATCGGCCTGCACGATAACGCGTGGCTGCTCTGGTACCTGAGCCAGGGCACCCAGGTCACACTGCTGTTCAACACTGATGTCGAGGACCTGTTCAGCCTGTTGTTGCGCTACTTCCCCCAGGCACTGGTGGCACTTGCCGCACTGATCGCCCTGGGCCTCTGGCACGCCAGCCTGCGCCAGGGTCCGATCCGGCAACCGGCGCCCAAGGCACGGCGGCAATTGCAGGAACACTTGAACGCCAGTGCCGACTTCCTGTTGCGCCGCAGCGGGCAAGACAGCTTGCTGCAAGCTTTGCAGCGCGACATCCAGCGCACCGCTCGGCGCCGTCATCCCGGGTTCGAACACCTCGATACAGCCGAACAATTGCGGGTGCTTGAACGCCTGACCCGCCAACCCTCCCTTGTTATCAGCCAGGCCCTTGGCCCACCTGCGACGAAACGGCTCTCCAGCGCCGATTTCAGCCGCCAGGTGGCCTGCCTGCAAACCCTCAGGAATGCCCTATGAGCGAATTTCCCGCCACTGACCCGATTCAGCGCGCCAGCCAACTGGCCCAGGCCTTGCGCGTCGAACTGCGCAAGGCGGTTATCGGTCAGGACCCGGTGATCGATGACGTGCTCACGGCGTTGATCGCGGGCGGCCATGTGTTGCTTGAAGGGGTTCCCGGCCTGGGCAAGACCTTGCTGGTACGCGCGCTGGCACGCTGTTTTGGAGGCGAGTTCGCGCGCATCCAGTTCACCCCGGACCTGATGCCCAGCGACGTGACCGGCCATGCCGTATACGACCTGCATACCGAACAGTTCAAGCTGCGCAAGGGACCGTTGTTCACCAACCTGCTGTTGGCTGACGAGATCAACCGTGCCCCGGCGAAAACCCAGGCAGCGTTGCTGGAAGCCATGCAGGAACGCCAGGTAACCCTTGAAGGCGAGGCGCTGCCCATCGGCCAGCCGTTCATGGTACTGGCCACCCAGAACCCCATCGAGCAGGAAGGTACTTACCCGTTGCCCGAAGCCGAACTGGACCGTTTCATGCTCAAGGTGCGCATGGACTATCCCGAGGCACAGCAGGAACTGGACATGGTGCGCGAAGTCACCCGCTCGTCCCGAGCCGACATGCTCGACGTACAGCCGCTGCGCACGGTGCTGCAAGCCGAAGACGTGCTGCTGTTGCAACAGATTGCCAGCGAGTTGGCGCTGGATGAGCAGGTGCTCGACTACGCCGTGCGCCTGGCCCGCACTACGCGCAGTTGGCCGGGCCTGACCATCGGCGCCGGGCCCCGGGCCTCCATCGCCCTGGTTCGCGGTGCACGGGCGCGGGCCTTGCTGCGCGGGGGCGAGTTCGTGACCCCGGACGACATCAAGGGCTGCGCCCTGGCAGTGTTGCGCCATCGGGTGCGTATTGCCCCGGAGCTGGATATCGACGGGTTGGAAGTCGACCAGGTGCTCCGGCAATTGCTGGACCAAGTCCCGGCGCCACGCCAATGAGACGCCCATGAGACCAACCCGCCTGCTGTTGACCTGGCTCGGTGTACTGCTGGGCCTGAGTATCCTGCTCGGCGCACTGGTGGCGCTACAGGTCAAGGTGCCAGACGCCCTGCACTCAGTGACGTGGGGCCTGCTGCTGGCCCTGTTGCTGCTGGCCCTGCTGGATGCCAGCCGCCTGCGCCGCCGGCCGTCCCCGCGCGTGCGAAGGCAGATGCCCGGCAGCCTGGCACTGGGGCGCTGGGGGGAAGTGCGGGTAACCCTGGAGCACAACTATCCCCAGCCGTTGGTGGTCCAGGTATTCGATCATGTGCCTGACGGCCTGGCGGTGGAGGACCTGCCGCAGTCCATCGAACTGCGGCCCGGCGAGCACAGTGAACTGGGTTATCGGCTAAGGCCCCAAAGGCGCGGGCATTTCAGCTTTACCCGCTGTGAAGTGCATCTGCCCAGCGCCCTGGGGCTATGGTCGGCCCGGCGCCTGATCGACGTCAGCGACGCCACCCGGGTCTACCCGGACTTCGCACGCCTGTATGGCGCGCAGTTGCTGGCGGTGGACAACTGGCTCAACCAGCTGGGCGTACGCCAGCGGCAACGGCGTGGGCTGGGCCTGGAGTTTCACCAGCTGCGTGAGTTTCGCGAAGGTGACAGCCTGCGCCAGATCGACTGGAAAGCCACCGCCCGGCAACGCACGCCCATTGCCAGGGAGTACCAGGACGAGCGCGACCAGCAGATCATGTTCATGCTCGATTGTGGCCGCCGTATGCGCAGCCAGGACGCCGAACTGTCGCACTTCGACCACGCGCTCAACGCCTGCCTGCTGCTCAGTTATGTAGCCTTGCGCCAGGGCGATGCCGTAGGGCTGTGCACATTTGCCTGCGACCAGCCGCGCTACCTGGCGCCGGTCAAGGGCAGTGGCCAGCTCAACCTGTTGCTGAATGCGGTGTATGACCTGGACACGTCCCGGCGTACGGCCGATTACCAGGCGGCCGCCAGCCAACTGCTGGCCCGGCAGAAACGTCGCTCGCTGGTGATCGTAGTGACCAATTTGCGGGATGAGGAAGATGAAGAGTTACTCAGCGCCGTAAAGCGCATCAGCCGCCAGCACCGGGTAATGGTCGCAAGCCTGCGGGAGGAGGTCCTTGACCAGTTACGCCAGGCTCCCGTGCAAACCCTGCCCGAAGCCCTGGCCTACTGCGGCACGATCAACTATCTCAATACCCGGGACGAGCTCCACGACCGCTTGAACGCCCACGGGCTGTCGGTACTGGACACACTGCCTTCGGACCTGGGTGCCGCCCTGGTGACCCGCTACCTGGGCTGGAAAAAAGCCGGCGCGCTATGAACGCCGGATGCAGCACCTAGGCAGAGGCCTGCAACGGATCAAAGCTGAAGTAATCCAGCAGCGCGCTGATCACCTCCCCATATTCGGCAGGGGCCTGGGATATGCTGAACCCGGAATCGTAATGCTGGGGGTTTATATCCTCATGACACCACAGGCAGGTGGCCGTGAGGTCTACCGCCTGCACCTCACCCTCAGGCCCGGGGATCTTCAAGCGCAGCTCGAACTCCACATCGACCATCATGGGTAACTGGCTGATCAACATCAGGCCCTGCTCGGAAACATTGCCCAGATAGCCGATTGGCTTGTCCGTCAGGCGATTGAACACTTGAAGGAAGCAAGGTAACTGATGCCGCTCGATCCGTCGGTGAGTAAACATGATGAGGTCGCCATCCAATGGCCATATATGTGGCCGCTCCAGTGATTCGAAACGAGCCTGAAGGCCCGCTCTCCCCGGATATCGGTGCGACAACCGCAAACGGGTTGCCACTTTTACAGCTGCCAAATCCGGGAACGCCATCCGTTTGAATAGAAACGGCGGTTGCAGGAGCTGAGTGCAACACAGTTACTGGATTGAGGCGGGAGCCTCGTGATGCTTGGCCATCAGCTCGGTCATGACCTCGA
>NZ_AKVH01000076.1:0-54107 GCF_000278565.1 Pseudomonas sp. Ag1 | reverse complement strand
GCGGCGGCCCGCGGAGCAATGCCGGAGTGAGGGAACRCCGAGCCTARGCGAGGYGCCGACAGGCGGGGCAGAGCCCTTTGCTTACTTTGGGGCTTTTCCAAAGTGAGCCGCTGTAAGAGCGGAACCATAAGCCGCCGTTACCTAAATAACGGATATGTACTCAACCCCAATCAAGAATAAGCCACCCGAGAAGCCCCCACCCCAAGCCCCTCCCGAAACGCCAGATAATGCTTCAACACCTGCACCGGCGCCTCAATCTGCGGATAGTGCCCAATATTCGCCAGCAACACCGTATCCGCATGCGGCACCAGTTCACGATACCGCTGAACCATATGCCCCCCAGAAATCGGATCAACCTCCCCATCGATCACCCGCAACGGCACCTCCCCCCGCTGCATCGCTGCCACCCATCGATCCCGCTGCCGCCGACGCTGAGGAATATACGCAATTAACTTGTGCAAAATCCGCGGCCCATCCTGGCTCTCGATCAGGCTCCAGAAATCATCCAGCGCACTTTCACTGGGCCGGGTCGAAGGCCCGAAAATCTGCCCGAAACTATTGGCCAGCGCATTACGCCCAAACGCCCGCCCGATCATCCACCCCAACGGGCTCAGCAACAGCTTCTGCACCAACGCCGGACGATGCGTCTCCGGAAACAACCCACCGTTGAGAAACACACCACTGGCCATCCGAAACCGGCCTTCGTAATGCCGCGCCAACAATTCCTGCGCAACACTGTCACCGTAATCATGAGCCAGCACATGCACCGGCTGCTGCACCCAAAGATGCTCCAGCAAAGCCTGCTGCAAATCCGCCTGCTCCAGCAGGCAATACGTGTGATCCAGCGGCTTGGCCGAATCACCAAACCCCAGCATGTCGCAGGCAATCACTTGATAGCGCTGAGCCAACGGCTGCCAGAGATAATGCCAGTCCCAACTGGCCGTGGGAAAACCATGGATCAGCAGCAACGGCTCGCCCTGCCCCGCCACCCAGTACCGAATGGTGCGGCCGCGAAACTCAAAGCTCTGGGCACGCTGGCGCCAGATGCGCAGCGGGATCTCGGCGAGTGGCATCAGCTTTTATACCCGGTGTCGAGTGCATCGAGTTTGCGCAGCAACGCCGGCCACGCCAGCGCGCCGCCCATGCCCTGAGCGCTTTTGGTGACCCCAGCGATCATCGCCCGGGCACCGGCCAATATCTGCGGCGCAATGCTGATCAGTTCAGCGCCACCGTTCTGCGCCATCACCTGGATATCGCAGGTGCGCTGGAAGATGAACATCATCAGGAACGTATCGGCGATGCTGCCGCCACAGGTCAGCAGACCGTGGTTGTGCAGCATCAGGAAATTGTTTTCGCCAAGGTCGGCCTGCAAACGGGCCTTTTCCTCGTGGTTCAGCGCCACACCTTCGTAGGCGTGATAGGCCAGGCTGGACAGCACGAACAACGATTGCTGGCTGATGGGCAGCACGCCCTGTTTCTGCGCGGAGACGGCAATGCCGGAAGCGGTGTGGGTGTGCAGCACGCAGACCACATCGTGCCGTACTTCGTGCACCGCACTGTGGATGGTGTAGCCCGCCGGGTTGACCTCGTGGGGACTGTCCATCAGTTTGTTGCCGGCCTGGTCGACCTTCACCAGGCTCGACGCGGTGATCTCGTGGAACATCAGCCCGTAGGGGTTGATCAGGAAGTCTTCGGTGCCCGGCACCTTGGCCGAGATGTGGGTGAAAATCAGGTCATCCCAACCATGCATCGCCACCAGGCGATAGCACGCGGCGAGGTCGACGCGGGCCTGCCATTCGGCCGCGCTGACCTGGTCTTTTACGCTGTGTGTCGATTGAACAGTGGCTAGGCTCACGGCAATGACCTCCTTGGCGCGCTTATTATTGTTTTTTTGAGTGAAGAGGCAGTCTAGTCAGACCTCGAGGCCGCCGTAGTTGCATTGGCAGCCAGCTTGATGACCGAACGGGTCAGTCCTGAGGATAGTTCGATTTTGTTCTGCGCGTGTCAGAGAAGCGACGCCAATAAAGGCGCGGCGAACAGGTTGAGCAACCCGGTCAGCACCATTACCAGGCCCGCCACGGAGCCTTCCTCACCGCCCACCTCATGAGCCCGGCTGACACCCGCGCCATGAGCGCCCACGCCAAACAATGCGCCACGGGCCAATGGCGTGCGCAACGGTAACCACTTGAGCAGTACGCCGCCGAGCATGGCGCCAAACACCCCGGTGAACATCACGAACACCGCCGTCAGTTCCGGCACGCCGCCCAGGTCGGAAGACACCGGCATGGCGAACGGGGTGGTGATCGAACGGGGCACCAACGACATCGTCACCGAGCTGTCGAGAGCGAGGGCCTTGGCCAGGCCATACGAAGTGGCGATGGACGCCGCGCTGCCCGCGACCATCCCCAGCAATAACGCTGACCAGTGGCGCACCAGCAATTGGCGCTGTTGCCAGATCGGAATCGCGAACGCCACGGTCACCGGGCCCAGCACCAGCATCAGCCAGTGGGTGTCTGTGGCGTATTCGGCATAGGCGGTTTTCATCGGCACGGCCACCGCCAGCAGCAGCGCCGGCACCAGGATCAGCGGCGACAGCAGGTAGCGCCCGGTGCGCCGGTAGATCCAGCGGCTGAAGCCGTAGGCACCGAGGGTCAGCGCCAGCCAGAACATCGGCATCAGCTCAAGCTTCATGGCGCAGCTTCCAGCGGCAGACGAATTCCACGGTAAACGCAGTCACCAGCATCACCGACAAGGTGCTGAAGCCGATGACCAACATGATCCGCCAGCCGTCGTGCTTTACCAGGCCGCCGTAGTCCAAGAGGCTCATCAACGCAGGAATGAAGAACAGCAGCATCTCCGCCATCAACACACCGGCGCCCAATTGCAGGGCCGCCGGCTTGACCAGGCCAGTGGCGAAGGTCAGCAACAACAGGCCCAGGCCGATCACACCACCGGGAATAGGCCAGCTCAGCCAGGCGGCCAATTGGCAGCCCAGAAAATATATGGCCAGCAGCACAATCAGTTCAGTCAACAACCGACCGACGACTTTGAAGGTGAAACGTTTCATGAGCTTAGGGTCCTCGCAGGGCTCCCATTTTAAAGAGGCCCCTGGCATCCCCACAGCGAATTGTTAGACTGCAAGCTATTCCAAACTGGAATCATGTCGATGGAATTTAAACAACTGCGCAGCTTTGTCGAAGTGATCCACCGCGGCGGCTTTACCCAGGCCGGCAAAACCCTGCACATCAGCCAGTCCGCCGTCAGCAAGCAGGTGGCACAACTGGAGCAAAGCCTGGGCACGCCGCTGCTGGATCGCCTGGGTTCGCAGATTCGCCTGACGGCTGCCGGACAAGTGGTGCTGCAGCGGGCGGAGGCCATGCTGCGCCAGCAAACCGAGTTGCTCAGTGAGCTGGATGACTTGAATCAGTTGACCCGTGGCGAGTTGCGCATGGGCCTGCCGCAGTTGGGCGGCGACACGTTGTTCGCCGGGCTGTTTGCCGAATACCGCCGGCGTTATCCGAACGTCACCATCCAGTTGCTGGAAGGCGGCAGCCGCAATATCGAGCAGGCGATCTTGAGCGGAGAGCTGGAAGTGGGCGGCAGCCTGATGCCCAGCGACCCGGCATTCGCCTGGCAGGCATTCTGCGATGAACCGCTGGATGCCCTGCTGCCGATGGACCATCCATTGGCCGATAACGCGCAGATCCGCCTGGAGGAGTTGGCTGACACGCCGTTCCTGATGTACCAGCGCAGTTTTGTGTTGAACGACCGCCTGCTACAGGCCTGTCAGCAGGTGGGCTTTACCCCGAAGGAAAGCGGGCGCAGTGGCCAGGCGGATTTTCTCGCCGCATTGGTGGCCGCCGGCCAAGGCGTGGTGCTGCTGCCCAGCGTAGTAGCCCGGGGCCTGGTGCGGCCCGGGGTGGTGCGCCTGACACTCAAGGCGCCGGACTACCTGCGCTGGGACATTGCCTTTATCTGGCGTGAGGGTGCCTACCTGTCGAAAGCCGCCCAGGCCTGGCTGGCGTTATTGCGCGAGTTCCCGGTCAACCGCGCAGTGCAGTGACCAACTCGGCCAGCCAGGGCTCGGCGTCGGCTTCCGGGGTCACGCTTTCGCTGGCGTCCAGGCGCAGCATCGGCAGCACTTCGTGCACGCCCAACTCGGCAAACAGCTCGCGCATTTGCTCGCCGCCCCCGCAGAAGGTGTCGCCATAGCTGGCGTCGCCCAGGCCGATCACCGCGCCGGGCAAGCCTCGCCAGGCGGCCGGCAGTTGGTCGCGAATGGTCGAGTACAGCGGCTGCAGGTTGTCGGGCAGTTCGCCCATGCCAGTGGTGGACGTCACGGCCAGGAAGGCTTCCGGAGCAAAGCCCTGTACGTCGGCGAGGGTTGCCCGCGGGTTGTGCCAGGCGTCGAAGCCGGCAGCGTTGAGGATGCTTGCAGCATGACGGGCGACTTCTTCGGCCGTGCCGTACACCGAGCCGGAAAGGATGGCGACTTTCATCAATCTGATCCTGTAGCTGACTAAAAGCCTGGGATATTAACAGCTGGGGCCAGTGGACAGGCTGCCGGCATGTCTTAAACTTCGAATTCCCAAGACAAGCCATGGACCGCTCAATGATTAACGCCAAGCTGATGCAACTGGTGATCAACGCTTCCAACGACGGCATCGTTATCGCCGAGCGCGAAGGCAAGGATATGCCACTGATTTACGTAAACCCGGCGTTCGAGCGCATGACCGGCTATACCCTCGACGAAATCCTCTATCAGGATTGCCGCTTCCTGCAATCGGGTGACCGTGACCAGCCGGGGCTGATGGCGATTCGCGAAGCCCTGGAGAGTGGCGGCGCCTGCCGGGAAATCCTGCGCAATTACCGCAAGGACGGCACACATTTTTGGAACGAGCTGTCGTTATCGACGGTTTACAACCCGGCCGACAAACAGACCTATGTGGTCGGCGTGCAGAAGGATGTGACCGTTCAGGTCAAGGCCCAGCAGCGTGTCGCGCAACTGGAAGCCCAGTTGGCTGACCTCAAGGCGGAGCTTGCGGCACTCAAGGCGACGAGCGGATCTAACAAAAACTAGAAAACGCGGTCTTTAAAGAGATAATGGCGTTTTAATACCTTTTTCTTGAGCAAGATCAATGCAACGCGACGCGCTTTTGACGCAGGACGAGCTGGATTTTATTCAGACCATGCACCATAACCCGCAACTCAATGTGCGGGACGCGTCGTCGAGCCTGACGGTCAATGGCGGTGCGCAGATTCGTGATCTGCTCACCCGCCTGGCCGCCCATGACCATGTCACCCTCCAGGCCCAATTCGACAACCAGCAAATGACGTTTCCGCTGCAATTGGTGGAAGACGAGTTTCATGCCGTGCATCTGCGGCTGGGTGTACCGAGTATTTTCGAAGACGGGCCGATGATCCGCCCGTGGCGCCTGGCGCTCGAAGAGCCGGTGCCGCTGGAAAACGTCAAGGGCCAGCCCGGTGCGCTGTGGGTGCATGAGGTGTCATTCAAGGGATTGCTGGTGGAAATTCGCGGGCGGATCAAGGCGCCAAGAACCTTTTCCCTGTGGTTCAGTCCGTCCGGGTACGAGCGCATTTCGGTGCGGGGCACGCTGGAACGGGAAACTGCCCGAGGATTGTTCGCCTACCGCCTGAGCCAGAACGATGTGGATGAGACCGAGCGCCTGCGCCAGTTTATCCTGCAGCAACACCGCCTGTTTCACCCCGAAGTCCACGCCTGACGTCAGGTATCCAGGTTACCGCGCAGAAACTGCTGCAAGCGGCGCTGCATCAATCGCCCTTCGTTACCCAGGCAGCCAACGGATGAACCCGCCAGTTGTTCCTGCGCCAACTCCGCCGCATCGCCGGCCAGCAACAGCGGGCAATCCAGGGTCAGGGCCAACCGTTCAAGGCGCCGAGGCAAGCCATTGGCCGGCGAGTGATTGGAGAACACCACAAGGGCTTGTGGCCTGGTTTTTTCACAGACAAGGGTCAATTCATCCATCGGCTGGCCCACAGCCAGGACCTTGACCGCCAACTCGTCACCGCTCATCAACAGGCCTGCGACCAACAACTCCAGCTCTCGGCACTCCCCCGCAATGGCCGCCAGCAATACCCGCGGCGCCGCTGAGGCACAGCCTATCTGCAGGCGTTTCCAGGTTCGGCTGCGCAGGAATCCATCAAAAAACAGCCATTCACTGGTTTGGCCAAACAACCCCTGATGTCGCAACAGTTGCTGCCAGAGGGGCATCAGGATGTCCTGGAACACCACCGCGACCGGGTAGGCAGCGAAAATCTGGCCATACAACCGGTCCAGTTGCCGGTCGTCGAAGGCACCGACGGCCGTTCGCAACTGCGCCTGCCATTGGCTCCATTCATGCTCTGCACCTGCCGGCGAAGCAGCCGCCGCTTCGACTTGATGATCGTCGCGGGCGAGGATCTTGCCGACCTTGCTCACGGCCACGCCACGCTCGATCCAGTCAAGAATGCGATGAACGGTCTCGATATCGGTGCGCGAATACAGGCGGTGCCCACTTTCGGTGCGAACCGGGTGGATCAGCCCGTAACGCCGTTCCCAGGCACGCAAGGTGACAGGGTTGATGCCTGTCAATCTCGCGACTTCGCGAATCGGAAACAGCTCATCGGAATCGGCAGGGTTGCCAAGGGCCATGTCGGGACGTGGAGCAGTCATTACAGACATCAGGGCATCAATATACTGTCAGGAACTTGGATCCCATTTAACGCCCATACAGCTGTCCGATTCAAGGTCTTCGACAAGCCGACCAATGTCGCTGGTGTATTTCTGCAAAACAGGAATAATCCTTGCCTGTTTTTTCAACGTGGCTGCTTACCCCGCAGCTTCGTTCGTGCGCCGCCTACCCGGCCCAGTGCACCTGATCCTTATGGAGATACACAATGTCTACCTCCCCCGTCACCCTGATGGTTGCGCGCCGCGTGGCCAAGGGTCGCTATGAAGAGTTGATGGCCTGGCTGCGCGAAGGCGAGCAATTGGCCACGGACTTCCCCGGTTACCTGGGTTCAGGCGTGCTTGCACCGCCGCCCAACGATGACGAGTTCCAGATTATTTTCCGCTTCGCCGACGAAAAAACCCTGCATGCGTGGGAGTTTTCCGCCTCCCGTGGTGCATGGCTCGGGCGTGGCAGTGAGCTGTTTGCTGCGCCGTCGGAGCATCGCGTACGCGGTATCGACGGCTGGTTTGGCGCCGCCGCCGCACGTCCGCCGCGCTGGAAGCAGGCCGTGGCCATCTGGCTGGCATTTTTCCCGGTGTCGCTGCTGTTCAACTTCGGCCTTGAGCCGCTGCTCAGCGAGTTGGGGTTGCTGAGCCGTGTGCTGGTCAGCACCCTCGCGCTCACGCCATTGATGGTTTACTTCTTTATCCCGTTGTCGACCCACCTGCTGGCCGGTTGGCTGCATCCGGCGCCAGCCCGGGTAAAGGCCACCGAAGCCGCTGCTTGAGTACAAGGGAGGCCGCTCGCTGGTATAGTTTTAGCCTGCCAGCGATTCGAGCCTCCCATGTCTTCAACACCCGCCCCGATCCTGATCACCGGTGCCGGCCAGCGCGTCGGCCTGCATTGCGCCCAGCGCCTGCTGGACGAAGGGCAGCCAGTGATTTTCAGCTACCGCAGCGAACGTCCCGGCGTGCAAGCCTTGCGCGAACGCGGTGCGATCGGTGTGTTTGCCGACTTCTCCAACGAGACCGGTATTCTCGCCTTCATCGACGAACTGAAGACGCACACCCAAAGCCTGCGGGCGATCATTCATAATGCCTCGGCCTGGGAAGCGGAAGCGCCCGGCGACGAGAGCCGCGCCTTTACCGACATGTTCAGCGTGCACATGCTTGCGCCGTACCTGATCAACCTGCATTGTGCTTACCTGCTGCAACGCTCCACGCCTGCGGATATCGTGCACATCAGCGATGACGTGACCCGCAAGGGCAGCCGCCAGCACATTGCCTACTGCGCCACCAAGGCCGGGCTCGACAGCCTGACCTTGTCGTTTGCCGCGCAGCTTGCACCGGATATCAAGGTGAACGGCATTGCCCCGGCAATGGTGATGTTCAACGAGGGCGACGACGCGGCCTACCGCGCCAAGGTCCTGGCCAAGGCGGCACTGGGCATCGAGCCCGGCCCCGAGGTGATTTACCAGAGCGTGCGCTACCTGCTGGATAACCCGTATGTCACCGGTACCACCCTGACCGTCAACGGCGGGCGGCATATCAAGTAAGCCGTTTGCGAGGATGTTGTATGACTTTGTCCCTGCCCCACCACTACCGCGAGATCCTCAAGGGCCTGGGTGAAGACCCCGAGCGCGAGGGTTTGCTCGACACGCCAAAGCGTGCCGCCAAGGCCATGCAGTACCTGTGTCACGGCTACGAGCAGAACCTGGAAGAAATCGTCAACGGTGCGCTGTTTTCCTCCGACAACGACGAGATGGTGATCCTCAAGGACATCGAGCTGTATTCGCTGTGCGAGCATCACCTGCTGCCCTTTATCGGCAAGGCCCATGTGGCCTATATTCCGACCGGCAAGGTGCTCGGCCTGTCGAAGCTGGCGCGTATCGTCGACATGTTCGCCCGTCGCCTGCAGATCCAGGAAAACCTCACGCGCGAAATTGCCGACGCCATCCAGACGGTGACCCAGGCCGCCGGCGTGGCGGTGGTGATCGAAGCCAGGCACATGTGCATGATGATGCGCGGTGTCGAAAAACAGAATTCAACCATGAACACCTCGGTGATGCTCGGCGCCTTCCGCGAGTCGAACACCACGCGCATGGAGTTCCTGCAACTGATTGGACGGAGCAAGTAGCAATGCCACAACTTCAGCCAGGCATGGCGCGCATCCGGGTCAAGGACCTGTGCCTGCGCACGTTTATCGGGATCAACGAGGATGAAATCCTCAACAAGCAGGATGTGTTGATCAACCTGACCATCCTGTATGCCGCCCAGGAAGCCGTGCGCGACAACGACATCGACCACGCGCTGAACTACCGCACCATCACCAAGGCGATCATCGCCCATGTGGAAGGCAATCGCTTTGCCCTGCTGGAGCGCCTGACCCAGGAGATCCTCGACCTGGTGATGAGCAATACATCGGTGCTGTACGCCGAAGTCGAAGTCGACAAACCCCATGCGTTGCGTTTTGCCGAATCGGTGTCGATCACCCTGGCGGCCAGTCGCTAACCCTTACCTTTGCAGTGAGCATCATGAACGATCAACAACGCCTCGAACTCGAAGCCGCCGCCTTCCGCCGGCTGGTGGCCCACCTGGACAGCCGCAAGGATGTGCAGAACATCGACCTGATGAACCTCTCGGGCTTCTGCCGCAACTGCTTGTCCAAGTGGTACAAGGCCGAGGCCGACGAGCGCCAGATCGAGCTGAGCCTCGATGACGCCCGTGAAGTGGTGTACGGCATGCCGTACGCCGAGTGGAAAGCCCAATACCAGCAAGAAGCCAGTGCCGAACAGCAAGCGGCATTCGCCAAAGGAAAAACCCATGACTGACCTGAACACCCTGCGCGCCAGCCTCAACAGTGGCGAACATGTTTTTGCCGATACCCTGGCCTTTGTAGCTGCGGGTTACGACTACCAGCCACAAGCGTTCACAAATGGCAGCGTGGAAAACGCCGCCGGGCAGAACGAAGGTTCGTGCAAGACCCTGGGCCTGGCACTGCTGGAAGGCTTGAGCGACCAGGAAGCGCTGTTGGCGTTTGGCGAGCATTACCGTTCGGTGCTGGCCACGCCTGAAGGCAGTGACCATGGCAACATTCGTGCGCTGATCGAGCATGGGTTGGCGGGTGTGAAGTTTGCCGCACAGCCACTGACCCGCAAATCCTGAGTCAGACATAGATCAAAATGTGGGAGCGGGCTTGCTCGCGAAAGCAGAGTGTCAGTCAATACATCGGATGACTGACACACCGCTTTCGCGAGCAAGCCCGCTCCCACATTTGGACTGCGGTGATCATCAAATCCCGTGCATAAAAAAACCGGCCTCGCAGCCGGTTTTTTTGTTTCTGCGGTTTAGAACGAAGCGTCCTTCAAACCGTCGAGGTAACGCTCGGCATCCAGGGCCGCCATGCAGCCGGCGCCGGCGGAGGTGATCGCCTGGCGGTACACGTGGTCGGCCACGTCACCGGCAGCGAAGATACCTTCGATATTGGTGGCTGTCGCATTGCCTTCACGGCCGCCCTGCACGATCAGGTAACCGTCTTTGGCATCCAGCACGCCTTCGAACAACGAGGTGTTCGGAGTGTGGCCGATGGCGATGAACACGCCGTCGACTTTCAGCTCGTCGAAGCTGCCGTCGTTGTTCTTCAGGCGAGCACCGGTCACGCCCATGTTGTCGCCCAGGACTTCATCCAGGGTGGCGTTGAGCTTGAGGATGATCTTGCCTTCGGCCACGCGGGCATGCAGCTTGTCGATCAGGATCTTCTCGGCGCGGAAGGTCTCGCGACGGTGAACCAGGGTCACGGTGCTGGCGATATTGGCCAGGTACAGCGCCTCTTCCACCGCGGTGTTGCCGCCACCGACCACAGCCACTGGCTTGTTGCGGTAGAAGAAACCGTCGCAGGTCGCGCAGGCGGAAACGCCCTTGCCCATGAACGCTTCTTCCGACGGCAGGCCCAGGTACCGAGCGCTGGCGCCGGTGGCGATGATCAGCGCGTCACAGGTGTACACGCCGCTGTCGCCGGTCAGGCTGTAAGGCTTCTTGGAGAAGTCGACCTTGTTGATGTGATCAAACACGATCTCGGTTTCGAAACGCTCGGCGTGCTCTTTCATGCGCTCCATCAGCACCGGGCCGGTCAGGCCGTGGACGTCGCCCGGCCAGTTGTCGACTTCAGTGGTGGTGGTCAACTGACCGCCCGCTTGCATGCCGGTGATCAGCAACGGCTTGAGGTTGGCCCGGGCAGCGTAGACGGCAGCGCTGTAACCGGCAGGGCCGGAACCGAGAATAATCACTCGCGAATGACGGGTATCAGACATGACTCACTCCTATCGACCGCCCGGACTACAGAACGGCTGGAATAAAAAAGGACCGCGAAGCACTTGGGGAAGGCTTGAACTCGCAGATCCTGAAAATAATGGGTGCAGCGTATAGAGGGAGGCAAGATTAAGGAAATACGGATTAACAATCCAGCTCATAGGTGGTCTCTATCCCATGCCTTCTATTAATCGACACCTTTGTTACCGTTAATGTCGCGATGCGGGCCGTGCTTTCCCGGTACTCCCAAAGCCGGTAAGGTCGGCGCGTTCGCCCCTATTGCCCGGAGTTATCCATGCCCGCCCCCGTTCTTTCAGGCCCACAGTACCTGCGCGAAGGTCTCAAACTGGTACTCAGCCCCGGCCTGCGGCTGTTTGTGCTGCTGCCGCTGGCAATCAACCTGATCCTGTTCGTCGGATTGATCTACTTCGCCGGCCATCAGTTCAGCCTGTGGGTCGACACACTCATGCCGACGCTGCCGAGCTGGCTGAGCTTCCTCAATTACCTGTTGTGGCCTTTGTTCGTGGTGCTGGTGGTGCTGATGGTGTTTTTCACCTTCACCATGCTTGCCAACATCATCGCCGCGCCGTTCAACGGCTTTCTGTCGGAAAAGGTTGAAGTGGTGGTGCGCGGCACCGATGATTTCCCGGCGTTCAGCTGGGGCGAACTGGCGGCCATGGTCCCGCGCACCCTGGCCCGGGAAATGCGCAAACTGGGTTACTTCCTGCCCCGGGCCATCGGCCTGTTTATCCTGTCGTTCATCCCAGTGGTCAACCTGGTGGCGGCGCCGCTGTGGCTGCTGTTTGGTGTGTGGATGATGGCGATCCAGTACATCGACTACCCGGCCGACAACCACAAGCTGGGCTGGAACGAAATGCTCGCCTGGCTGCGCCAGAAGCGCTGGCAGAGCATGAGTTTTGGCGGCATCGTCTACCTGGTGCTGCTGGTGCCAGTGGTCAACCTGCTGATGATGCCGGCGGCGGTGGCCGGGGCGACGTTGTTCTGGGTGCGTGAGCAGGGCGCCGAGGCCATGGCCATTAAAAAGGCCTGAGCCGTCACAAATCCATCATCCAAAAGACACAATGACGACATGGCCCACGCCGACACTGTGGGTCATGACGACAGCTTCGCTCCACATCACCCTGATCACCGAAACCTTCCCGCCAGAGATCAACGGGGTGGCCAATACCCTTGGCCGCCTGTGTGACGGTTTGCGCGCGCGCGGGCATCAAGTCGAACTGGTTCGCCCGCGCCAGGGCAGCGACCAGAGCCGGCCCAGTGACGATGGCCTGATGCTTTGCCGCGGCTGGCCGTTGCCGGGTTATCCGGGGCTGCAATGGGGCCAGTCGTCGATGCACAAGCTGTTGCGGCGCTGGACCCGCCAGCGCCCGGATGTGTTGTATATCGCCACGGAAGGGCCGCTGGGTTTGTCGGCGTTGCGGGCGGCGCGGCGCCTGGGGATCAGCGTGGTGAGTGGCTTTCACACCAACTTCCAGCAGTATTCCAACCAGTACGGCCTGGGCATGCTGAGCCGGGTGCTGACCCACTATCTGCGCTGGTTCCATAACCGCTCGACCCTGACCCTGGTGCCCAGCGCCAGCCAGCGCCTGGAGCTGGAGCGGCGCCATTTCGAGCGCCTGGGCATGCTCGCGCGCGGTGTCGACAGCCAGCTGTTTCACCCGGCCAAACGCGACAATGCGTTGCGTGAAAGCTGGGCACTGACCAGTGAGCAAACTGCCGTGCTGCATGTCGGCCGCCTGGCCCAGGAAAAAAACCTCGGGTTACTCAAGCGCTGTTTCGAGACGCTGCAGGACACCTATCCACTGCGCCAGATGAAACTGATCATCGTCGGCGATGGCCCGCAACGGGCGATGCTGGAAAAGGAACTGCCGGAGGCGATTTTCTGCGGCACCTTGCGCGGTGAGGAACTGGCCCGGCATTACGCGTCCGGGGATGTGTTCCTGTTTCCCAGCCTGACCGAAACCTTCGGCAACGTGGTGCTGGAGGCCATGGCTTCAGGGTTGGGCGTGGTGGCATACGACCAGGCGGCCGCAACCCAGCACATTCGCCATGGCTACAGCGGCGTGCTGGCGATGCCGGGGGATGAAGAAGCGTTTTGCGATGCGGCCAATTGGCTGCTGGAAGAGCGCGAGAGCTTGCGCCGGGTGCGGCTCAATGCCCGGCAACACGCCAGCCGTCAGGGTTGGCCGGCGATTATCGAGCAGTTTGAGCGCCAATTACGCGGGGTGTGCGAGGACGAGCAACCGGTGCCCGCCCTGTCGCCCCTTACACCAACGTCGTCAACGCCTCACGACTGAACGGCAGGATGTCGCCTTCACGGCCTTCGCGAACCTTCAGTGCCCAATCCGGATCCACCAGCAGCGCACGGCCCACAGCGACCAGGTCGAACTCGTCGTTGTTCAGGCGCTCCAGCAGTTTTTCCAGGCTGGCGGGTTGCGCCACTTTGTCGGTGTTGACCATGAACTGCAGGAACTCGCCGTCCAGGCCGACGCTGCCCACGGTGATGGTCGGCTTGCCGGTGAGCTTGCGGGTCCAGCCGGCCAGGTTCAGCTCGGAGCCTTCGAATTCCGGCTCCCAGAAACGGCGGGTGGAGCAGTGGAAAATATCCACGCCGGCGTCAGACAGCGGCTTGAGGAATTCACCCAAGGCTTCCGGGGTTTGCACCAGGCGCGCGGTGTAGTCCTGCTGCTTCCACTGGGAGAAACGCAGGATGATCGGGAAGTCCGGCCCCACGGCGGCGCGGACGGCCTGGATCAATTCGATGGCGAAACGCGAACGGTTGGCCAGGCTGCCGCCGTATTCGTCGGTGCGCTGGTTGGTGCCTTCCCAGAAGAACTGGTCCACCAGGTAGCCATGGGCGCCGTGGATTTCAACGCCGTCCATGCCGATGCTCTGGGCATCCTTGGCAGCCTGGGCGAACGCGGCGATCACGTCCTTGATGTCTTGCACGGTCATGCCGTGGACGACGACGTTGCCGTCCTTGAGTTTTTCGGTGGGGCCGTAAGCCGGGACGCTGGCATCCGGCTCGGTGCCGATGCGCCGAACGCTGCCCACATGCCACAGTTGCGGAACGATCTTGCCGCCTTCGGCATGTACCGCGTCGACTACTTTCTTCCAGCCGGCCAGGGCGGCTTCACCATAGAAATGCGGGACGTTCGGGTAGCCGTTGGAAGCCGGGTGGCCGACCACGGTGCCTTCGGTGATGATCAGGCCGACACCGGCGGCGGCGCGGCGGCGGTAGTACTCGATCACTTTGGAGTTGGGCACGCCACCCGGAGAAAAGGAACGGGTCATCGGCGCCATGACCACGCGACTCGGCAGTTGCAGTGCACCGAGCTGGAACGGTTTGAACAAAGCTTGGACAGGCATGGGAGCACTCCATCGGAAAGGAATTTATGATGTGGATAATATGGAGTGTGCAGCGTGTTGGATAGCACTATTGATTGGGGTGATTAAGGGGTAAAAGCGGGAGGGCATGGGGCTGCTTCGCAGCCCAGCGGGAGCAAGCTCCCTCGCCACAGCAAGCTCCCTTGCCATAGGAAACTCCCTGCCACAGGAAGCTCCCTTGCCACAGAAACTCACTCGACAATGCTGAAAGTATCAGTTCAATGCTTTTTCGATCGCCTGAATAATGGAGGGGTCATCCGGCGGTGTACGCGGCGAGAAACGCGCCAGCACCCGGCCGTCCTTGCCCAACAGGAATTTCTCGAAGTTCCAGGTGATGTCCCCGGGAAATTCGGCGCCCTCGCCCGCCAGCAATCGATACAGCTGGTGGCGATCGTGGCCATTCACCTCAAGCTTGCTGCCCAGGGGAAAGGTCACGCCGTAGTTGAGGCTGCAGAATTTCTGGATTTCTTCTTCAGTACCCGGTTCCTGCCCGGCAAATTGATTGCACGGCAGCCCGAGTACGGTGAAACCCTGGTCTTTGTATTGCTGATAGAGGTTTTCCAGCGCGGCGTACTGTGGGGTCAACCCACATTTGGAGGCGACGTTGACCACCAGCACGACTTGCCCCTTGAAGGGCGCCAGAGGCAGCTCCTGACCATCCAGGGCTTTGAGTTTAAGGTCGTGGAAAGCACTCATGACGAACTCCAGATATCCCATGTTCTTCGTAACGGCCATTCGAGATTACAGCCGCCAAGTCGGCAAGAATAGCCGCCAAATGAAAAAGGCGCCCGAAGGCGCCTTTTTCCAACTGACAGAGCGGCGCTCAGTCAATTAATGGTGGTGACCACCTTCGCCGTGCACGTGGCCGTGGGCCACTTCTTCCTGGGAAGCGTCACGGATAGCGACGATCTTCACCTGGAAGTTCAGGCGCTGGCCAGCCAGCGGGTGGTTGCCGTCGACGGTCACGTCGTCGCCGTCCAGGTCACGGATGGTGACGATTTGCATCTGGCCGTCCGGAGCGGAAGCGTGGAACTGCATGCCCACTTCCAGCTCGTCGACACCTTCGAACATGCTGCGGCTCAGGGTGCTGACCAGTTCGGCAGCGTATTCGCCGTAGGCATCTTCAGGTTCTACGGCAACGGTCAGTTCGTCACCGACCTCTTTGCCTTCCAGGGCCTTTTCCAAGCCCGGGATGATGTTACCTGCACCTTGCAGGTAGACCAGCGGCGCGCCGCCGGCAGAACTGTCGATGACCTCACCAGCGTCGTTGGTCAGGGTATAGTCAATGGAGACAGCCTTATTGGCGGCGATCGGCATGGGGCGAGACCTTTTGCAGAAGAATGAAGAACGGACAAGTCTAAACAAGGATTTGCCCGAAAGCGAACACAACCCGGACGGACGGGGTCGAACAACTGACCCGACGGTCGTCGGATTTCACCAGGACGAAGACCGGCACTGGGTCGTCGAGCTTTCCTGCGGCCACACCCAGCACCTGCGCCACCAGCCACCCTGGCAATCCCGGGCCTGGGTCACGGACCCGGCGCAACGCCTTGAAAAAATAGACAAGCCCTTTACGTGCGGCTGGTGTGCGCAAGGCTCAGATAAAGATAACCTTGGCACCTGATTCCCGGTAGGCAGCCAGCCATAGGCCGCCACCGAAGCCATGCACCTCCAGAGAATTCGCATGCAGACTTTTTTTATCGCGCCCACCGATTTTGGTGTGGGTCTGACCTCCATCAGCCTTGGGCTGGTGCGCACCCTTGAACGGGCCGGGCTGAAAGTCGGCTTCTTCAAACCGATTGCCCAGCCGCACCCCGGCGACACCGGCCCCGAGCGCTCCACCGAGCTGGTAGCCCGCACCCACGGCCTGAAACCGCCCCAGCCTCTGGGCCTGGCCCATGTCGAACGGATGCTCGGCGACGGCCAGCTCGACGAGCTGCTGGAAGAAATCATCACCCTTTACCAGCAAGCCGCCGTGGGCAAGGACGTGCTGATCGTCGAAGGCATGGTGCCGACCCGCAGCGCCAGCTATGCGGCCCGGGTCAACCTGCACCTGGCCAAGAGCCTGGACGCCGAGGTGATCCTGGTCTCGGCCCCGGAAAACGAAGTGCTGACCGAACTCTCCGGCCGCGTGGAATTGCAGGCCCAGCTGTTCGGCGGCCCGAAAGATCCAAAAGTGCTGGGTGTGATCCTCAACAAGGTGCGCACCGACGAAAGCATGGAAGCCTTCTCGGCGCGGCTCAAGGAGCATTCGCCTTTGTTGCGCAGCGGCGATTTCCGCCTGTTGGGCTGCATTCCCTACCAACCGGAACTCAACGCCCCGCGCACCCGCGACGTGGCCGACCTGATGGGCGCGCAGATCCTCAACGCCGGCGATTATGAAACCCGGCGCATGACCAAGATCATCATCTGCGCGCGCACCATGCGCAACACCGTGGAGCTGCTCAAGCCCGGCGTATTGGTGGTGACACCCGGCGACCGCGACGACATCATCCTCGCCGTCAGCCTGGCCGCCATCAATGGCGTGCCGCTGGCGGGCCTGTTGCTGACCAGTGACACCCTGCCCGACCCACGGATCATGGACCTGTGCCGTGGCGCGTTCCAGGCCGGGCTGCCGGTGTTGTCGGTGAGCACCGGCTCGTATGACACCGCCAACCAGCTCAACAGCCTGAACAAGGAAATCCCGATTGATGACCGCGAACGTGCGGAGATCATCACCGACTTCGTCGCCAGCCACCTCGACGCCCGCTGGCTGCACCAACGCTGCGGCACGCCGCGGGAGATGCGCCTGTCGCCGGCGGTGTTCCGTTATCAACTGATCCAGCGCGCCCAGGCGGCCAACAAGCGCATCGTGTTGCCCGAAGGCAGCGAGCCGCTGACCGTGCAGGCCGCCGCCATCTGCCAGGCACGCGGGATCGCCCGTTGCGTACTGCTGGCCAAGCCGGCCGACGTGGAAGCCGTAGCCCGCGCCCATGGCATCGAGCTGCCCGAAGGCCTGGAGATTCTCGACCCCGACCTGATTCGCCAGCGCTACGTGGAACCGATGGTGGCCCTGCGCAAAACCAAAAGCCTCAACGCGCCGATGGCCGAGCAGCAACTGGAAGACACCGTGGTGATAGCCACCATGATGCTCGCCCTGGATGAAGTGGACGGCCTGGTCTCCGGCGTCATCCACTCCACTGCCAATACCATTCGCCCGGCCTTGCAACTGATCAAGACCGCGCCGGGCTGCACCCTGGTCTCGTCGGTGTTTTTCATGCTGTTCCCCGAGCAAGTGCTGGTATACGGCGACTGCGTGATGAACCCGCACCCCAGCGCGGCGGAGCTGGCGGAAATCGCCCTGCAAAGCGCCGACTCGGCCGCCGCATTCGGTATCACGCCACGGGTGGCGATGATCAGTTACTCCAGCGGTGATTCGGCCACGGGCGAGGAGGTCGAGAAGGTCCGCGAAGCCACCCTGCTCGCCCACGAAGCCCAAAGCTCGCTGCTGATCGACGGCCCGTTGCAGTACGACGCCGCCGCCAACGAAAGCGTGGCCCGGCAACTGGCGCCCAACAGCCTGGTGGCGGGCAAGGCCACGGTGTTCGTGTTCCCGGATCTCAACACCGGCAACACCACCCACAAGGCCGTGCAGCGCAGTGCCGATTGCGTGAGCCTGGGGCCGATGCTGCAAGGCCTGCGCAAACCGGTGAACGACCTGCCCCGCGGGGCGCAGGTGGACGACATCGTGTACACCATCGCATTGACCGCGATTCAAGCCGCCAACCGACCTATGGATGTCTAAATGCTGGATTTTCTACCTGCCGCCGTGCGCGGGGTGATCGCCTCGCTGTTGCTGGCGTTGAATACGATTTTGCTGTGCTCGTTCCTGTTTATCGTGGCGCTGTTCAAGGCGCTGCCGTTTGCCAAGCGCTTCAGCGAATGGCTGATGAACCAGACCCACGAGGCCTGGATCAGCAACAACAAGGCCTGGATGAACCTGGTGTGTCGCACCCGCTGGCACCTGAAGGGCCTGGAAGGCCTGGACTATGAACACTCGTACCTGGTGACCAGTAACCACCAGAGCTGGGTCGATATCATGGTGCTGCAATACGTGCTCAACCGGCGCATTCGCCCGCTGAAGTTCTTCCTCAAGCAGGAGCTGATCTGGGTCCCGGTGATTGGTTTGGCGTGGTGGACACTGGGCTTCCCGTTCATGAAGCGCTACACCAAGGCGTACCTGGAAAAGCACCCGGAGAAGAAAGGCAAGGACCTGGAAACCACCCGCAAGACCTGCGCGAAGTTTCGCCACAACCCGGTGGGCATTTTCAACTTTGCCGAAGGCACGCGGTTTACCCCGGGCAAGCATGCACAGCAACAGTCACCGTTTCGCTACCTGCTCAAGCCCAAGGCCGGCGGCATTGCCTTTGTGCTGGATGCCATGGGTGAACAGCTGAAGTCGCTGGTGAACGTGACCATTCACTATCCTGGTGGGCGCCCCGGTTATTGGGATTTGCTGTGCGGGAATGTGAAGGACGTTGTCGTGCAGTTTGAAGAGGTGCAGATTCCGGCCGAGTTTATCGGCAAGAATTACGAGCAGGATGGGGAGTATCGGTTGGCGTTCCAGGGCTGGATCAACCGGTTGTGGGAAGAGAAGGATGTGCTGCTCGCCAAATTGCACACAGATTATCCCGCCAGTCACTGATCAAAATGTGGGAGCGGGCTTGCTCGCGAATGCGGTGTGCCAGCCTATACATGTGGCGGCTGACACTCTGCTTTCGCGAGCAAGCCCGCTCCCACGTTTGACCGAGTTGTTTCCAAGGCCCCATAAAAAAGCCCGCCAACATGGCGGGCTTTTTTGCGCGCGTGAAGCTTAGATCGCGCCGCGCTGGCGCAGAAGTTCCAGCACTTGCTTGACGCTGTCTTCCAGCGACAACGCCTGGGTGTCGATCACCAGGTCCGCATTCAACGGTACGTCATACGGGAACGACTCACCCGGGATGTTATCGCCGCCCGCCGCGTACAAACCTTGCGGATCACGCTCGGCACACACCAAAGGCGAAGCCTGCACGTACACGGTCAGCAAACGATCACCGCCGATCAGCGCCTTGGCCTGTTCACGCCCTTCAGCATCCGGGGCAACAAACGCCGCCAACGTCAGCAAGCCGGCTTCGTTGAACTGACGCGCCACATGCGCGGCACGACGCCAGTTCTCGGTACGCCCGGCACGGTCCTGCGGCAAGCCCTTGTTCAGGTCGTGGCGCAGGTTCTGGCCGTCCAGCACAAACACCGCACGGCCCATGTCGAACAGCTTGCGTTCAACCGCGTAGGCCAGGGTGCTTTTGCCGGCGCCCGACAAGCCGCTGAACAACACGGTCGCCGGTTGCTGGCCGAAGCGCTGGGCGCGCTCTTCGGTGGCCACGTGAGCCAGTTTGCCGTGCTGCGCCGCGCTGCCATGGGTCACCGGCGGCGCGATGATCATGCCCGCAGCCACGGTGCCGTTGGTCAAACGGTCGATGACGATGAACGAACCGGTGGTGCGGTTGCTCGCGTAACCGTCCAGGGCGATGACCGTGTCGAGGCTGACCTTGACCCGGCCGATCTCGTTCAACTGCAAGGCGCTCGCCGGGCCTTCTTCCAGGGTGTTCACATCCACGCGATGCACAATGCTGGTGATGGAACCCGGCACGTAGCTGGTGGCGCGCTTGATGTCGTATTTCTTGCCCGGCAGCATCGGTTCTTCAGCCATCCACACCAGCATGGCGTCGAAAGCGTCGGTCACTTGCGGCACGTTGTCGGCATGCACCAACAGGTCGCCACGGGAGATGTCGATTTCGTCTTCCATGGTCAGGGTCACGGCCTGGCCGGGACCTGCGTTTTCCAGTTCACCTTCAAAGGTGACGATGGATTTGACGCGGCTGCTCTTGCCCGACGGCAGCACCACGACTTCGTCGCCCTTGTGCACGATGCCGCTGGCCAGGGTGCCGGCAAAACCACGGAAGTTCAGGTTCGGACGGTTGACGTACTGCACCGGGAAACGCAGGTCGGTGTAGTTGCGGTCGTTGGCGATCTCGACGGTCTCGAGGATCTCCATCAGCGACTGGCCGGTGTACCAGGGCGAACGCTCGCTCTTGTTCACCACGTTGTCGCCCTTGAGGGCCGACATCGGCACGAAGGCCAGGGTGCTCGGCTTGAACGCGATACCGTCGGCAAACTTCAGGTAATCAGCCTTGATCGACTCGAATACGCTTTGGTCAAAGCCATTGATGTCCATCTTGTTGACGGCCACCACGATGTGCTTGATGCCCAACAACGAGGCGATGAAGCTGTGGCGACGGGTCTGGGTCTGCACGCCGTAGCGGGCGTCGATCAGGATGATCGCCAGGTCACAGGTGGAGGCACCGGTGGCCATGTTGCGGGTGTACTGCTCATGGCCGGGGGTGTCGGCGATGATGAATTTGCGCTTGGCGGTGGAGAAGTAGCGGTAGGCAACGTCGATGGTGATGCCCTGCTCACGCTCGGCCTGCAGGCCGTCGACCAGCAACGCCAGGTCGATGTCGTCACCGGTGGTGCCGGATTTTTTCGAATCGCGGGTGATGGCTTCCAGGTGATCCTCGTAGATCATCTTGGAGTCGTGCAGCAGGCGCCCGATCAGGGTGCTCTTGCCGTCGTCGACGTTGCCACAGGTCAGGAAGCGCAACATTTCCTTGCGCTCGTGCTGGCCCAGGTAGGCGAGGATGTCCTCGCTGATCAAATCAGATTGATGCGACATGACAGCCCCTTAGAAATAGCCTTGACGTTTTTTATCTTCCATCGAGCCTGCACCATCGTGGTCGATGACACGGCCCTGGCGCTCGGAAGTTCGCGTCAGGAGCATTTCCTGAATGATGTCCGTCAGCGTCTCGGCTTCGGACTCCACCGCGCCCGTCAACGGGTAGCAGCCAAGGGTACGGAAACGTACTTTCTTTTTGACGATTCGGGCTTTGTCTTCGTCGGACAGGTGCTCGAGGATGCGGTCGTCGTCGATCATGATCAACGTGCCGTTCTTCTCGATCACTTCGCGTTCGGCGGCGAAGTACAGCGGGACGATCGGGATGCCTTCCAGGTAGATGTACTGCCAGATGTCCAGCTCGGTCCAGTTGGACAGCGGGAACACACGGATCGACTCGCCTTTGTTGACGTTGCCGTTGTAGACGTTCCACAGCTCCGGGCGCTGGTTTTTCGGGTCCCAGCGGTGCTTGCTGTCGCGGAACGAGTACACGCGCTCCTTGGCACGGGATTTCTCTTCATCGCGACGGGCACCGCCGAATGCAGCATCGAAACCATACTTGTCGAGCGCCTGTTTCAGGCCCTCGGTCTTCATGATGTCAGTGTGCTTGGCGCTGCCGTGGGTGAACGGGTTGATGCCCTGCGCCACCCCGTCCGGGTTGACGTGAGTGATCAACTCAAGACCAAGCTCTTCGACCATCTTGTCGCGGAACTTGTACATCTCCTGGAATTTCCAGCGGGTGTCGACGTGCATCACCGGAAACGGCAGCTTGCCCGGAAAAAAGGCCTTGCGTGCCAGGTGCAGCATCACGGCGGAGTCTTTACCGATCGAGTAGAGCATCACCGGGTTATCGAACTCGGCGGCGACCTCGCGGATGATGTGGATGCTTTCCGCCTCCAGCTGTTTCAGATGCGTCAGTTTGTCGACCATGGTTACTCACGGAAAAACGATCTTATGGACGGCCAGCGGGCCGTGTTCGAGCGGGGCATGCTAGCACAGCGCCTGATTCTATTGAGGGGGCTGGCTAGATCGAAACGGTATATCAATATACCGCTGGGTTTGGCTCGACTCGATCAAATGTGGGAGCGGGCTTGCTCGCGAATGCGGTGTGTCAGTCAATGCATATGGCGACTGATGCACCGCATTCGCGAGCAAGCCCGCTCCCACATGTGTCCGGTGGTGTTCGTTAGATCGGGTTTGGGCAATCGATGAAGAGGTGTTCGAGGGCGAAACGTCGCGCCAGGTAATCACCCAACGCCTGTACACCATACCGCTCGGTGGCGTGGTGCCCGGCCGCGATAAAGCTGATGTCGTTTTCCCGGGCGCTGTGGAAGGTCTGCTCCGAGGCTTCGCCGCTCAGGTACAGGTCAACCCCGGCGAGCACCGCCTGGTCGATATAGCCCTGGCCACCACCGGTGCACCAGCCCACGCGGCGGATCATCTCGCTGCCTTCGATCAGCAGCGGCTCGCGGCCCATGGCTTCCTGCACGCGGCGGGCAAAATCACGGGGCGACGCCGGCTCGGCCAGGGAGCCCACCAGGCCGACGACCTTGAGGTTGTCCGGGTCCAGCGGGCCTTCGACGGTGATGTCCAGTTGCCGGGCCAGTTGCACGTTGTTGCCGACCTCAGGGTGCAGGTCCAGCGGCAAGTGATAGGCCAGCAGGCTGATGTCGTGCTTGAGCAGGGTTTTCAGGCGGCGCTGCTTCATGCCGGTGATGCACGGGCTTTCGCCTTTCCAGAAATAACCGTGGTGCACCAGCACCAGGTCGGCCTGGGCTTCGACCGCCGCGTCCAGCAATGCCTGGCTGGCGGTCACGCCGCTGACGATGCGCAGCACTTGCGGACGGCCCTCGACCTGCAGGCCGTTGGGGCAGTAATCGGCGATTTTGGCACTATTAAGGTAGCGGTCCGCTTCCTCGACTAAGGTGCTCAGGGCAACGGCCATAAAAGACTCCTAAATATCCCGTTCAGAGGCGCTCACGGCCTCGTATAATGCGCGACATTATGGGCGCTCTCCCGCCCCCTGCAACCTGTCAGGATTTTTCTTAATGCTCAAGGCACTGCGTTTTTTTGGATGGCCATTGTTGGCTGGCGTGCTGATCGCGATGCTGATTATTCAGCGTTATCCACAACTGGTCGGCCTGCCGACCCTTGATGTCAACCTGCAACAGGCACCGCAAACCAGCGCGGTGGTACAAGGCCCGGTGACTTACGCCGATGCGGTGGTGATCGCCGCCCCCGCCGTGGTCAACCTGTACACCACAAAGGTCATCAACAAACCGGCGCACCCGCTGTTTGAAGACCCACAGTTTCGTCGCTATTTCGGCGACAACTCGCCCAAGCAGCGGCGCATGGAATCCAGCCTCGGCTCCGGTGTGATCATGAGCCCGGAAGGCTACATCCTCACCAACAACCACGTGACCACCGGCGCCGACCAGATTGTGGTGGCCCTGCGTGATGGCCGGGAAACCCTGGCCCGCGTGGTCGGCAGCGACCCGGAAACCGACCTCGCGGTGCTGAAAATCGATTTGAAAGGCCTGCCCTCGATCACCATCGGGCGCTCCGAAGGGCTGCGCGTAGGTGACGTGGCGCTGGCCATCGGCAACCCCTTCGGCGTCGGCCAGACCGTGACCATGGGCATCATCAGCGCCACCGGGCGTAACCAGTTGGGCCTCAACAGCTACGAAGACTTCATCCAGACCGACGCGGCGATCAACCCGGGCAACTCCGGCGGCGCGCTGGTGGATGCCAACGGCAACCTGACCGGCATCAACACCGCGATCTTCTCCAAGTCCGGCGGCTCCCAGGGCATCGGTTTCGCGATTCCGGTGAAGCTGGCCACTGAAGTGATGAAGTCGATCATCGAGCATGGCCAGGTGATTCGTGGCTGGCTGGGGATTGAAGTCCAGCCGCTGACCAAGGAACTGGCCGAGTCGTTTGGCCTGACCGGGCGCCCTGGCATCGTGGTCGCCGGGATCTTCCGCGACGGCCCGGCGCAGAAAGCCGGCCTGCAACTGGGGGATGTGATCCTCAGCATCGACGGCGAGCCGGCCGGAGATGGTCGCAAGTCGATGAACCAGGTGGCGCGGATCAAACCCACCGACAAGGTGGCGATCCAGGTGATGCGCAATGGCAAGGAAATCAAGCTGTCGGCGGAAATCGGCCTGCGTCCGCCGCCTGCACCGGTGAAAGAAGAGGAATAACGGCTTCGGGAGCCCGTTCGCGGGCTCCTGTTACCTAATATTTCAAAAGAAATTCATTCTCATTAGTCATGTTATATTGTTTCAATATCGCTATTGGAACGCTCTATCATGCCGTCTCGAAGATTTGCCCCGCTGGCGGGAATCGCCCTGGGTTTGCTGGTGGACCCGGCCTACGCCGAAGACACCGCCCCCGTTGAACTGGAAGCCACCCGCATCACCAGCGAGGCGTACGAATCAGCCACCGGCCCGGTCAAGGGCTATCGCGCTACCCGCTCCGCCAGCGCCACAAAAACCGACACCGCCTTGCGGGATATCCCACAGTCCATCAGCGTGATTCCCGCTTCGGTACTCAACGACCTGGGCAGCACCAACGTCGAGCGTGCCCTTGAGTTTGCCGGCGGCGTGTCCAAACAGAACAACTTCGGCGGCCTGACGCTCTACGAATACAGCGTTCGCGGCTTCACCACGTCAGAGTTTTACGTGGACGGTTTCAGCGCCAACCGCGGTTACCCGAGCACGCCGGACGCGGCGAATATCGAGCGCATCGAGGTGCTCAAGGGCCCCGCCGCCAGCCTGTATGGCCGTGGTGACCCAGGCGGCACGGTGAATATCGTCAGCAAAAAGCCGCAGCCCGAGGCCTTCACCACACTGCAGACCAGCGCCGGCAGTTGGGACCGCTACCGCACCGCGCTGGACGCGAACACGCCGCTGGACAGCGGGGGCAACGTGTTATCGCGGGTCAACCTGGCGGTGGAAGACAACCACAGCTTCCGCAACCACGTTGAGGCCAAACGGGTCTTCGTCGCGCCCTCCATCAGTTGGCAACTGGACCCGGACACACACCTGCTGGTGGAAAGTGAATTCGTGCGTCACCGCTCCACTTTCGACCGCGGCATCGTCGCGCCCAACAACCGCTGGAGCGGCGTCTCCCGCTCGACCTTTCTCGGCGAGCCCAACGACGGCGATATCCGCAACCACAACAACCGCCTGCAAGCCAGCCTCGAACATCACCTCAACGATGCCTGGCAACTGCGCCTGGCCAGCCATTACAAACAAGGCAGCCTGTGGGGCAACGCCTCGGAAAACCGCGCGCTGGATGCCGATGGCCACACCCTCAGCCGCCGCTACCGCGAGCGCTCCACCGGTTGGCATGACAGCATCACCCAGCTCGAACTGCGCGGCCGGTTCGACATCGGCAGTTGGCAGCACGAATTGCTGATCGGCACCGAGTACGAGGACTACCGCAAGAAAGAACGGGTGACTGCCATCGCCGGCGGCGATTACGCCATCGACATCTATGACCCGGTCTATGGCCAGCCCAAACCGAACGGCAAGCGCTCCGGCACTGACTTTTTCGAACAGGTGAAAAGCCAGGCGCTGAACCTGCAGGACCAGATCATCTTCACCGACCGCCTGCGCGGGATGATCGGCGCGCGGTTCGAACACTTCGAGCAGCGCACCGACGACTTCAGCCGCAACCATGCCAAAAGCCGGCAGACCCACGACGCCCTGACCCAACGCGCCGGCCTGCTCTACCAACTGACGCCTGAAGTGGGCCTGTTCGCCAACGCCTCCACCTCGTTCAAACCCAACAATGGCCTGGACGCCGACGGCAAATCCTTCAAGCCGGAAGAAGGCGTGGGGTATGAAATCGGGATCAAGAGCGAGCTGTTCGACGACCGCCTGAGCACCACCCTCGCCGCCTTCCATATCGAGAAAGAAAATGTCCTGGCCCTGGACCCGGCTACCGACACACAGCGCGCCATGGGCAAGGCCCGCAGCCAGGGTTTTGACCTGCAACTGACCGGCCAGGTGACTGACGCCGTACGGGTGATCGGCGCCTTTGCCTACATCGACGCCGAAGTGACCAAAGGCGACAAAGCCATCCCCACTGGCAGCCGGATTCTCGGCGTAGCCAAACGCAGCGCCAGCTTGCTCGGAGTGTATGAATTCCAGGACGGCTTGCTGCGCGGCTCCGACCTCGGCGCGGCCTTTACCTACGTCGGCGATCGCTCCGGTGAAGCCGGGGGCCGCTTTGAATTACCGGCCTACCACACCGTCGATTTACTGGCCCATTACAAGGCCAGCGACAACGTCACCGTGGGCCTGAACCTCAACAACCTGTTCGATGAAAAGTACTACGAGCGCTCCTACAGCAATTACTGGGTCAATCCCGGCGAGCCGCGCAACTTCACCGTCAGCCTGACCCTCAACCTGTAAAAGGACGTCTCCATGCAAGCCTTCAAATCCCTGGCCGTGCTCGGCCTGCTGTTTGCCACCCAAGTCTCGGCCCACGGACTGTGGACCGAACAACGGCGCGGCAATATCGAAGTGATCTACGGCCACGGCGCCGAAGACAACGCGTTCAAGGCGCAGAAAATCAGCGGCGCCTGGGCCTACGACGCCAGCGGCAAAATGATCCCGGTGACCGTGGAACGTCTGCCCGACCATGCGCGCCTGAAGCCGCTCAAATCGCCGGCTGTACTGGCGGTCGCCCTGGATAACGGGATGTGGTCACAGACGCCTGACAAGAAGTGGATCAACGAGGGCCGCAGCAAGGTGCCGGGGGCGATTGAGTCGACCCAGACCCTCAAGTACAGCCTGGCGATCTACCAGCCGGGGGCGAAGTTGCCGAAGCTGGATCAGATCAAGCTACTGATCTTGCCGGAAGTTGATCCGCTGACGGTCGGCCCGGGTAAATCACTGCCGGTACGGGTGCTGCTGGATGGCAAGCCGGCGGCTGGGGTCAAGCTGATCGGAGACTATCGCAACGCACCGAACACCCTGAGCACCGAGACCGATAAAGACGGTCGCGCCCAGGTGCTGGTGAGAAATGAAGGATTGAATGTGATTGCGGCGCAGGTGGAAATCCCGCTCAAAGACAATGCTGATGTCGCGACTCGCGGACTGTTCAGTTCCCTGACTTTCCTGGGCGAGCCGCATCACGAGTAACCCCGCAAATCCAAAGTGGGCACAGTCAATGTGGGAGCGGGCTTGCTCGCGAAAGCGGTGTGTCAGTCGCYATCTTCATTAACTGACCCACCGTCTTCGCGAGCAAGCCCGCTCCCACATTCAGGCCTCACTCGGCTTGATTACAGTGCGACCGGCGCTCTTTCACACAGGGTATTGAGCGCCGCCGCCCACTGCGGGTCATCATTCAGGCACGGCACCAACACCAACTCTTCGCCCCCCGCTTCGCGGAATTGCTCCAGGCCGCGATCACCAATTTCCTCCAGTGTCTCGATGCAGTCCGCAACAAACGCCGGGCACATCACCAGCAGCTTCTTCACGCCCTGCTGAGCCAACGCTTCAAGGCGTGCCTCGGTGTACGGTTCGATCCACTTGGCCCGGCCCAGCCGCGACTGGAACGCCACCGACCATTTGCCATCCGGCAAGCCAAGGCGCTCGGCAAAATCCCGCGCAACGCTGAAACACTGCGCGCGATAGCACGTGGCAAGCACCTCGGGAGAGGCGTTCTGGCAGCAGTTGGCGTCCTTGAAGCAGTGTTGCCCAGTAGGGTCGAGCTTTTTCAGGTGGCGCTCGGGCAACCCATGAAAGCTCAGCAGGAGGTGATCGAAATCCTCTTCCACATAGGCTCTGGCGCTGTTGGCCAAGGCGTCCAGGTACTCCGGTTCATCGTAGAACGGCTGCAGAATCGAAAACTCGATCGCCAACTTTTTATGCCGCACCACGCGCCGGGCCTCTTCGATTACCGTGGTCACGGTGCTGTCGGCAAACTGCGGGTACAACGGCGCCAGGGTCACTTTCTTGATGCCTTGGGACGCCAGCCGGGTCAGTACGCTTTCAATCGACGGCTCGCCATAGCGCATGGCCAACTCCACCGGCCCCTGGGTCCACTGTGCAGTCATCTGTTGTTGCAAGCGACGGCTAAGAACTACCAGCGGCGAGCCTTCGTCCCACCAGATCGAGGCGTAGGCATGGGCCGATTGCTCCGGGCGCTTGATCAGGATCAGCGACACCAGCAAACGCCGAACCGGCCATGGCAGGTCAATGACGTAAGGGTCCATCAGGAACTGATTGAGGTAGCTGCGCACATCCGCCACCGAAGTGGACGCCGGTGAACCCAGGTTGACCAGTAACAACGCGTGATCCGTCATGCAACATCCTATCTCTAGAGGCGGCTGGACAAGTCGTCCAGGGCCGCATGCAACTCAGTGAACTGGAAAGTGAAACCGGCCGCCAACAGCCGCTGCGGCAAAGCCCGCTGGCCACCCAGCAACAAACCGGACAACTCGCCCAGGCCGATACGCAAGGCAAACGCCGGCATGGGCATGAACGCCGGGCGGTGCAGCACCTTGCCCAGGGTCTTGGCGAACTCCAGGTTGCGTACCGGGTGTGGCGCGCAGGCATTATAAGGACCGCTGGCATCGGTCTTGTGCAGAAGAAAATCAATCAGGGCGATTTGATCCTTTATATGGACCCATGGCATCCACTGCCGACCATTGCCGATAGGCCCGCCCAGCGCCAGTTTGAACGGCAGCAACAGCCGCGACAAAAAGCCGCCCTCCGCCGCCAGCACCAGCCCGGTACGCACCAGTACCACGCGGATGCCCAATGCCTCGGCACGCTGGGCGGTTTCTTCCCAGGCAATGGATAACTGGCTGCCGAAATCGTCCTGCACCGGGCCGCTGTCTTCGGTCAGCTCGCGCTCACCGCCGTCGCCGTACCAGCCCACCGCGGAACCGGAGATCAACACCGCCGGTTTGTGCTCAAGGCCCTCAAGCCAGGCCAGCAGCGTTTCGGTGAGGCCGATACGGCTGCTCCACAACAGCGCCTTGCGTTTATGCGTCCAGGGCCGGTCGGCAATCGGCGCGCCGGCCAGGTTGACCACCGCGTCCACCGCCTCGTTTATGTCCTGCAGGCGGGCGACGCCACGCACCTGGGCGCCGCACAATTTAGCCACTTGTTCGGGATGGCGGCTCCAGACCGTGAGGCGATGGCCCTGGGCAAGCCAGTATTGGCAAAGTTGACGGCCGATCAAACCGGTACCGCCGGTCAGCAAAATGTGCATGAGTTGTTCCTCGTGTAACGTTCGCCGACCACCGTTAGTCTATTTTATAAACAGGGATGTTTTAATCGGGCGCAACGCTGGTTAAACCTTCAGGTTTAACCATAGGTCACGCCAAACGATCAGGTACGCCAAAACTTATACCAAAAAACAATATTGTACAGCTATTGGTGTCGGCGTAGTCTGTACCCAACGGTAAAACGAGGCCTCCCATGACTGTTCCCATCGCGATCATTGGCACCGGCATCGCCGGTCTCTCCGCCGCCCGAGCGTTGAAAGACGCGGGGCACGTTGTACAACTCTTCGATAAAAGCCGCGGCAGTGGCGGTCGCATGTCCAGCAAGCGCAGCGATGCGGGATCGCTGGACATGGGCGCACAGTACTTCACCGCCCGCGACCGGCGCTTCGTCAACGAGGTGCAACGCTGGCAGGCCAATGGTTGCGCCGAGCAATGGAAGCCACAGCTGTACAACTTCAAGTCCGGCCAACTGACGCCCTCCCCCGATGAACAGATCCGCTGGGTCGGCACGCCGCGCATGAGTGCGATCACCCGCGCCCTGCTCGATGACTTGCCGGTGCAGTTCGGTTGCCGCATCACCGAAGTGTTCCAGGGTAAACATCACTGGAACCTGCTGGACGCCGACGGCGAAAGCCACGGCCCGTTCAGCCACGTGATCATCGCCACCCCGGCGCCCCAGGCCACTGCCTTGCTGGCCGCTGCGCCCAAGCTGGCGAGTGTCGCCGCCGGGGTCAAGATGGACCCGACCTGGGCCATTGCCCTGGCCTTCGACAAGCCGCTGGATACGCCCATGGAAGGCTGCTTCGTCCAGGACAGCCCGCTGGACTGGCTGGCGCGCAACCGCAGCAAACCGGGGCGCGACACCACCCTCGACACCTGGGTTTTGCACGCCACCAGCACCTGGAGCAAGCAACACCTGGACCTGTCCAAGGAAGCCGTGATCGAACACCTGCACGGCGCCTTCGCCGAACTGCTGCACAGCGCCATGCCGGCGCCTTCCTTCACCCTCGCCCACCGCTGGCTGTACGCGCGGCCGTCCACCAGCCATGAATTTGGCGTGCTGGCCGACGCCGACCTGGGCCTGTATGTATGTGGCGACTGGTGCCTGTCAGGCCGCGTGGAAGGTGCGTGGCTCAGCGGCCAGGAGGCGGCGCGGCGGTTGATCGAGCACCTGCGATGAACCGCATCAATCCCGCCAAGTTGCTGCTATCGAAGTGGACAGCAGCCCGCCCGCAGTACAAGGAAAAACATTTTCTGGTGACCAAACTGCTGCGTGATGACGAAGGCGATGTGCAGGAAATCGAGCTGGAAGCCGTGATGAGCCATCGCGTGCAGCGCCTGGCCTGGCAAACCCTGCAAAACGCCGAAGACTGGAAAATCGGCTGGAAATAGCCATTCCGCAAATACCTGTACAAATTATTTGACTTGTACAGCTTCAAACCTATGATGAGATTAAGTTGTACAGAAATTTAACTCTGTACAGGAATTTCATCGAGGTTTGGCCATGTCCAGCACCCTGCCCGCCACCGGCAAACCGAAAATCGCCATCAGCGCCTGCCTGTTGGGCGAGAACGTGCGCTTCAACGGCGGGCATAAACAATCCCAGCTGTGTAGCCAGACCCTGGCCGATTATTTCGACTTCGTGCCGCTGTGCCCTGAAGTCGCCATTGGCCTGGGCATTCCCCGCGAGCCGATTCGCCTGGTGGGCGACCCGCTCAATCCCCAGGCCGTTGGCACCGTAAACCGCGAACTTAACGTGACCCAGCCGCTGGACGATTACGGCCAGCAAATGGCTGCTGAACACACCGACCTCTGCGGTTACATCTTCATGCAGAAATCCCCGTCCTGCGGCCTGGAACGGGTCAAGGTCTATCAGGACAACGGCATGCCCATCGACGGCGGCGGGCGCGGCATCTACGCCCAGGCGTTTTGTGCGCGCCACCCCAACCTGCCGGTGGAAGAAGACGGTCGGCTGAATGACCCGGTGCTGCGGGAAAACTTCCTGACCCGGGTGTTCGTCTACGCCACCTGGCAGCAACTGCTCGCCGAAGGCCTGACCCGTCACCGCCTGCTGGAATTTCACTCGCGCTACAAATACCTGCTGATGGCCCACAGCCCGGTGCATTACAAAAGCCTCGGCAACCTGCTGGGCAGCATGCCCAGGGACGTCGACCTGGGCGCCTTGGCCGCCGGCTACTTCAGCGAACTGATGAGCGCCCTGACCCAGTGCGCCACACGCGGCACCCACACCAACGTGCTGCAACACATCAGCGGCTACCTCAAGCAAGCCATCAGCGCCGAAGACAAACAGGAAATGCAGACCATCATCAGCCAATACCGCCAGGGCATCGTGCCGCTGGTGGTACCGCTGACGCTGCTCAAGCACCACTTTCGCCAGCATCCGGACCGCTATATCGCGCAGCAGGCCTACCTGCAACCGCACCCGGAAAACCTCAGCCTGCGTAATGCGATTTAACCTATGACTTTTCCCCTGCAAGAACCTGGCGAAGACATCGCCGAGGCCATCGAACAAGGCTGGCTGCCGATCCGCGAAGTGGCGCGCCAGACCGGCGTCAACGCCGTGACCTTGCGCGCCTGGGAGCGGCGCTACGGGCTGATCGTGCCCCAGCGCACGCCCAAGGGGCACCGCCTGTTCAGTGCCGAGCACGTGCAACGCATCCATACCATCCTGACCTGGCTCAACCGCGGTGTGCCGGTCAGCCAGGTCAAGAGTCTGATCGACACCGCGCAAGCCACCAGCGAACCGCCGGTGGAAAACGAATGGCACAACCGCCGCCAGCACCTGGTGCAGGCCATCAGCGAACTGGCCGAGCGCCGGGTGGATGATGCCTTCAACCAGGCCATGGCGCTGTACCCGCCGCGCACCTTGTGCGAGCAACTGTTATTGCCGTTGCTCAAGGAGCTCGAACTGCGCTGGCAAGGCCAGTTCGGCGCGCAGATGGAACGGGTGTTTTTCTATTCCTGGCTGCGCAGCAAATTCGGTGCGCGGATGTATCACAACAACCGCCAGCTCAACGGCGCCCCCCTGCTGCTGATCAATCATTCCGACCTGCCGCTGGAGCCGCACCTGTGGCTCACCGCCTGGCTCGCCAGCAGCGCCGATTGCCCGGTGGAAGTTTTCGACTGGCCATTGCCGGTGGGCGAACTGGCCCTGGCCGTCGAGCATCTGCAACCCCGCGCGGTACTGCTGTATTCGAGCAAGGCACTCCATACCTCGGTGCTGGGCAAACTGTTGAGCGGCTTCAGTTGCCCAAAACTGATAACCGGACCAACGGTATGCATCCACCAGGCGGAGCTGTCCGTATTAACCCAAGAGATTCCTGAATTGCTCCTGGCCGAAGACCCGTTGTCGGCCCATCAGGTACTGATCCAGCGTGGACTTATTTAAATGCACTTGATCTGGCTGCGCACCGACCTGCGCCTACATGACAACACCGCCCTCGCCGCCGCCGCACAGCGTGGCCCGACAGCGGCCGTCTACCTGATCAGCCCCGGGCAATGGCTGGCCCACGATGACGCGCCGTGCAAGGTCGATTTCTGGCTGCGCAACCTGCAGCGCTTGAGCTCGGCACTGGGCGAGTTGAACATTCCGTTATTGATCCGCCATGCCGACACTTGGGATCAAGCACCTGAAGTTTTGGCAGGCCTGTGCCAGGAACTGTCGGTGGAGTCGGTGCACGTCAATGACGAATACGGCATCCACGAAGAGCGCCGCGACGCCGCCGTGGCCAAGGCCCTCGAAGCTCAAGGCATCACGTTCCACACCTATCTGGACCAGTTGTTTTTCCAGCCCGGCAGCGTGCTGACCAAGACCGGCACCTACTTCCAGGTGTTCAGCCAGTTCCGCAAGGTCTGCTACAGCCGCCTGCATGGCGCCTTGCCGCGTTTGGTCGCCACTCCCAAGGCGCAGGCGCAGCTCAAACTCAAAAGCGACGAGGTTCCGGATCACGTCGAGGGCTTCGCTACCCCGAGCGAAGCCTTGCGCGCCCTGTGGCCTGCCGGCGAAGCCGAAGCCAGGCGCCGTCTCGACCAGTTTGCCGACGCACAAATCAGCTACTACAAGGACGAACGCGACTTCCCGGCCAAGCCCGGTACCAGCCAGCTTTCGGCCTACCTTGCAGCGGGCGTGGTTTCACCGCGCCAGTGCCTGCATGCCGCGCTGCAAAGCAACCAGGGTGAATTCGAAAGCGGCGACATCGGCACGATTACCTGGATCAACGAGCTGCTGTGGCGCGAGTTCTACAAACATATTCTGGTGGGCTACCCACGGGTCTCGCGCCACCGCGCATTCCGCCCAGAGACCGAAGCCGTGGCCTGGCGCAACAGCCCGGAAGACTTGAAAGCGTGGCAGGAAGCACGCACCGGCCTGCCGATCATCGACGCCGCCATGCGCCAGCTGCTGGAAACCGGCTGGATGCACAATCGCCTGCGCATGGTGGTGGCGATGTTCCTGACCAAAAACCTGCTGATCGACTGGCGCGAAGGCGAGCGCTTTTTCATGCGTCACCTGATCGACGGCGACCTGGCAGCCAACAACGGTGGCTGGCAGTGGAGCTCGTCCACCGGCACCGACTCGGCCCCGTACTTCAGGATTTTCAGCCCCTTGAGCCAATCGGAAAAATTCGACGGCGAAGGTGTATTTATCAAGCACTGGCTGCCGCAACTGGCGGCGCTGAACAAAAAGGAAGTGCACAACCCCGACGCCGTGGGCGGCCTGTTTGGTGTGGCCGACTATCCTCGTCCTATCGTCGACTTGAAAAAATCCCGCGAGCGCGCCCTCGCCGCTTTCCGCAGCCTGCCTTCACGCCAGGCGGTCGGAGGTGCTTATGAGTGATTTCCTGCGCCGCTTCGCCCAGGTGTTCGCCAGTGTGGACAAGCACAACCTGCACCTGCTCGACGGCCTGTACAGCCAGGACATCAGTTTCACCGACCCACTGCACGAGGTGCACGGGCTGCCGGCGTTGCACCGCTACTTCGCCGAGCTGTACGACAACGTTACCCAATTGCGCTTTGACTTCCATGGCTTTGATCAAGTGGCGGAAGGCGAAGGCTACCTGCGCTGGACAATGAGCTTCTGCCACCCGCGCCTGGCCAAGGGCGAAGTGATTCGTGTGGAAGGCTGCTCGCACCTGCTGTGGCGCGACAAGGTGTATCGCCACCGGGATTATTTTGACGCTGGACAGTTGCTGTATGAACACGTGCCGGTCCTTGGCGGTGTGGTCAGCTGGCTGAAAAGGAGAATGGGATGAGCCTTAACCTTCCACGTCGTTACTGGTTGACCGGTGCCAGCAGTGGCATCGGGGCCGAACTGGCCAAGACGCTGCTCGAAAGCGGTGCCCATGTGGCCCTCAGTTCCCGCTCCAAGGCGCCCCTGGAACAGCTTGCCCAGCAATACCCCGGGCAAGTGCTGGTGGTGGCCGGCGACCTGACCAACAGCCAGACCGTACGCGAGATCGGTGAACACATAGCGGTGGCCTGGGGTTCGCTGGATACGGTGATCCTGAATGCCGGCACCTGCGAATACGTGGATGCCAGGCAATTCGACGCCTCGATCATCGAGCACGTGGTGCGCACCAACCTGCTGGCCAGCAGTTACTGCATCGAGGCCGCGCTGCCGCTGTTGCGTGCCGGTCATACACCGCACCTGGTCGGTGTGGCCAGTGCGGTGACCTACCTGCCGATGCCCAGGGCGGAAGCCTATGGTGCGTCGAAGGCAGGCCTGCGTTACCTGTTCGAGTCCCTGCGTATCGACCTGTCACCTGAAGGGATCGACGTCACCGTGGTCAGCCCGGGGTTTGTCGACACGCCGCTGACCGCCCGCAATGATTTCCCGATGCCCCTGAGCTGGCCGGCGGACAAGGCCGCGCGACATATCTTCGCCAAGCTGCAAAACCGCCCATTGGAAATTGCCTTCCCTGCCCTGTTTATTGCCGCCTTGTGGCCACTGTCGAAACTGCCGAACCGCGTCCAGTTGATCATTGGCAAACGCATGCTGCGCAGCCCGCCGCCGAGAAAGGACGACCTGTGAAGATCGCCATTATCGGCAGCGGCATTGCCGGGCTGACCAGCGCCTACCTGCTCAGTCGCCGCCACGACATCACCCTGTTCGAAGCGGGCGACCGCATCGGCGGGCACACTCACACGGTGAATGTCACGGTGGAAGGCAAAAGCCATGCGGTGGACACCGGCTTTATCGTGTTCAACGACTGGACCTATCCCAACTTCATCAAGCTGCTGGGGCAAATTGGCGTGACGTACAAACCCACCGAGATGAGCTTTTCGGTGTGCGACCCGAACGCCGGGTTCGAGTACAACGGCAACAACCTCAACAGCCTGTTTGCCCAGCGCCGGAATATTCTGTCGCCGGGGTTCTGGGGCATGTTGCGCGATATCCTGCGCTTCAACCGCCAGGCGCCGCTGGACTTGCAAGAGCAACGCATCAGCGCCGAGATGACCCTGGGCGAGTATCTGCAAGCGGGCGGCTACGGCCAGCGTTTTATCCAGCACTACATCGTGCCGATGGGCGCGGCGATCTGGTCGATGTCCCTGGCCGACATGCTCGGGTTTCCCCTGCAATTCTTCGTGCGGTTCTTCAAGAACCATGGTTTGTTGTCGGTGAGCAACCGGCCGCAGTGGTGCGTGATCGAAGGCGGTTCCAGCCGCTATATCGGACCGCTGACCCAGTCCTTCCGCGAAAATATCCGCCTCAATTGCCCGGTCACCCGGGTTGAGCGTTCAGCCATCGGCGCAGTTATCCACAGCGCCGCCGGCAGCGAGGCATTCGACAAGGTGGTGTTCGCCTGCCACAGCGACCAAGCCCTGGCCTTGCTGGGGGATGCGAGCCTGGCCGAGCAACAGATCCTCGGCGCCCTGCCCTACGCCGACAATGACGTCGTCCTGCACACCGATACCCGTCTGCTGCCCGAGCGCAAACTGGCTTGGGCCAGCTGGAATTACCGGCTGGATGGCCGCGCGCAAAAACAGGCGGCGGTGACCTACGACATGAACATCCTGCAGGGCATCGACAGCACCACCACCTTTTGCGTGAGCCTCAATCAAACGGCGCTGATCAACCCGCTCAAAGTCCTCGCCCGCTACACCTACGCCCACCCGCAATACAGCCTGGCCGCCGTGGCCGCCCAAGCGCGCTGGGAAGAACTGCACGGCACGCAGCACACCTATTATTGCGGCGCCTACTGGGCCAACGGTTTCCACGAAGACGGCGTGGTCAGCGCATTGCGCGTGGCCAAGGCGTTCGGGGAAATCCTGTGAACAGCGCCCTGTACAGCGGCTGGATCGCCCATCGGCGGTTTACGCCAAAGGGCCATGCCTTCCGCTACCGGATCGGCCTGCTGTACCTGGACCTCAGCGAACAGGACGAAGTGTTCGGCTTGTCGCCATTGGCGGGCGAGCGCTGGGCGCCGTTCGCGTTTCGCCAGCAGGATTACCTGCGTGAATTTACCCGTCACGGCATGAGCTTGACCGATGCCGTACGCCAAGAAGTCGGCAAGGCCCTGGGGCGCATCCCCTCGGGCGTTATCTGCCTGCTGACCCAGGCCCGCAGTTGGGGCCTGGCCTTTAACCCGGTGAGTTTCTTCTACTGCTTCGAGGCCGACGGAACGCTGGCCGCGATCCTTTGTGAAGTGACCAACACCCCGTGGCGCGAGCGCTATCACTACGTGCTGCCAGCCCAGGCGCTGCCTGCCGGTGAGCATCAGCACTTCGCCGTGGCCAAGGCGTTTCATGTGTCGCCGTTCTTGCCCCGGGACCTGGAATACCGCATGAGCTTCAGCCCGCCCGCCGCCAGGCTCGGCGTGCATATGGCCGACTGGCAGGGCGAACTGAAAGTCTTCGACGCCACCTTGAGCCTGCAACGCGAAGCCCTGAACCGCGCCAGCCTGCACCGCTACCTGTGGCGCTTCCCGTGGATGACCGCCAAGACCTGCCTGGCCATTTATTGGCAGGCCTTGCGCCTCTTGCTTAAACGCACGCCGATTTTTTCCCATCACGCCGCCGAAGGCGCTTCTCGCACCGCAGTCGGTTACACCAAGGATCGCCGCCATGAAATCCCCTAGCTTATCGGTCAAATCCAACCGCTTGAACGTCAACGGCATGACCGCCGCGCTGCTGCGCAAAGCCGTGCTGCGCCAGCTCGGCCAACTGCGCCACGGCCAGTTGGTGGTGATCGAGGACGGCGAACGGCAAGTCTTCGGCGCACGGGAAGCGCACCTGCTGGGGGAGATCCAGATCCTCGATTCAGCCGTGTGGGGGCTGGTGGCGGCCAACGGCTCCATCGGCGCCGGCGAGGCATTTATCCATGGTTACTGGAGCAGCCCGGACCTGACCGCCGTGGTACGGGTGATGGTCAGCAACCTCGACGTGCTGGATGCGCTGGAAGGTGGCCTGGCCAAACTGGCGCGGCCCTTCACCCAGGGCCTGCACTGGCTCAACCGCAATACGCGCAAGGGCTCGCAGAAAAACATCGCCGCCCACTACGACCTGGGCAACGACCTGTTCGAGGAATTCCTCGACCCGACCATGATGTATTCGGCCGCGCAGTTCCTCACCGCCGATGACACACTGGAACAGGCACAACTGAACAAGCTGGAACGCATCTGCCAGAAGCTCGCGCTGAAACCGTCCGACCACCTGCTGGAAATCGGCACCGGCTGGGGCAGCATGGCGATTTATGCCGCGCAGCAGTACGGCTGTAAGGTCACCACCACGACCCTGTCCAAAGAGCAGTTTGCCTACACTGAAAAACGCATCGAGGCCCTGGGTTTGCAGAATCAGGTGACGTTGCTGCTGGAGGACTACCGCGACCTGACCGGGCAGTACGACAAGCTGGTGTCGATCGAGATGATCGAAGCCGTGGGCCACCGCTTCCTGCCGACCTATTTCAAACAGTGCGCGCAGTTGCTCAAGAGCAACGGCCTGATGTTGCTGCAAGCCATCACCATTCGCGAGCAGCGCTACGAACAGGCCAAGAGCAGCGTGGATTTTATCCAGCGCTATATCTTCCCCGGCGGCGCCTTGCCGTGTGTACAGAAGATGCTGGAGGTCGTCAGCCGCGACACTGACATGAACCTGCTGCACATGGAGGACTTCGGCCTGCACTACGCGCGAACCCTGCGCATGTGGCATGAGAACTTTCGCCGCGCCCACAGCCGCCTGACGGAAATGGGCTACGACGAATACTTCCTGCGGCTGTGGGAGTTTTACCTGTGCTACTGCGAAGGCGGCTTTATGGAGCGCACCATCGGCACCGCGCAGATGCTGCTGGCCAAGCCGGCGGCGCTGACCCAGCCACTGCTCGGGCGCTTTGATGCTTAAACCACTGGCAAATGCCGTGCTGTTCCAGTGCGGCTGGTTTGCCTGTGTGCTGGGCGGCGACAGTCTGTGGCTGTTGGTGGGGTTGGCGGTGCTGGTAATCCACCTGCTGTGGATAAGTTCGTGGTCAGCGGAAGGCCAGGTGATTCTTGCCGTCACCTTGTTGGGCACCGTGATCGACACCGTGCTACGAGCATTCGGCGTGTTTCATTTCAGCCTGCCCGGACCGTTGGCACCATGGTGGCTGATCCTGTTGTGGGCATTGCTGGCGACCACGCTGCGCCATTGCCTGGCCTGGAGCGCGCAGCCCTGGTGGCGTGCGAGTTTGTTGGGGGCGGTGGGCGGGCCGTTGTCCTATTACGCGGGCAGCCAACTGGCCGGGGTGAGTTTCGGCTATGGCACCGTGCCGACCGTCATCGGCCTGGCGTTACTCTGGGGGATGATTTTTCCGTTGTTGCATTGGGTTGCCAGGCAGTTGGCACATTGACGTCCGTCAGGCCTTTCACACACCTATGAGCCGCTTGCCTTACACTGCGCGCCTATGACCAACATCCCCCATACCCAAATCGCCGAACCTGCCGTCACCTGCTCCACCTGCGCCGCGTGCTGCTGCCAGCTGGAAGTCATGCTGATCACTGATACCGGCGTGCCCGATCGCTTTATCGATACCGACGATTGGGGCGGCGAAGTCATGCTGCGCCTGGATGACGGCTGGTGCGCGGCGCTGGATCGCGACACGATGATGTGCACGATTTACGAGAAGCGGCCGCTGATCTGCCGGGAATTCGAGATGGGCGCGCCGGAGTGCATCGATGAGCGCCAGGGGATTGCGACGGTGTATCGCTGATTTCGGAACCAATGAGTAGCCAATGTGGGAGCGGGCTTGCTCGCGAAAGCGGTGTGTCAGTCAACTGATTCGTGGCTGATATACCGCTTTCGCGAGCAAGCCCGCTCCCACAATGGTTTTGCAGTGTGCTTAAAAAACTACAACGGCAGCGTGTAGTGCAGCGAATAACTCTCTACACCATCATTATTGCTGCTGATCCCGGCATTGGAGTAATGGGTGGCCCGAATGCCCACTTCACTGCCACCGACAAAGCGCAAGCCAAAGCCCAGCCGGTCTTCAAACTGGAAAGCCTGGCCGATATTGTTGTCTTCTACCCGCGTGCGGGAGAACACGGCCACACCCACGCCGGCCTCGATGTACGGCTTCACCCTCTCCCCGGCAAACTCATACACAAACACGGGCGAGAACGACAGGCTGCTGACACTGGCGCGCTTGTCACCGTCCCAGTAGGTGTAGGCGCCGCTCCAGTACCCGGTCACGCGCCCCGTATCGGTCTGCCACCAGCTTTTATCCCAGTCCGAGGTCAGCCCCAACCGATAGGTCATGGTCGAATCGCTCGTACTTCCCACCCCAAGTTCCAGGCCTGCCGCCTGTGCGGAAAAAGAGTGCCCCAACATTGCGGCCGCAATCGCAGCCAAACAGAACAAGCGCTTCATAGAGAAACATCCCTTCCGAACGAAGTTGTATGATTTTGTATCGGCTAACTTGCTATAGAAGCCGCCGTATAGCCAGAAGTTCAGCGGATAAAGGCGTTATTTCACGTTTTTTTCACACGCCAAAACTACTCACAACTCCGGGAGATTTCCATAGGGTCGGTAGGATATTTCTTAGATGCTGCGGATCGCCGCTGGTCCAGAACTGTACAGGCGGCGGATTGCCAGTGGCCAGCAGTTCGCGATCACTCAAAAGACGCTGCAATTGACGCGCTACTGCCGCCCCGGTGTCGATCAAAATGATCGTCGGCGGGAGCATCTCGGCGAGCAGGGGCTTGAGGAACGGGTAGTGGGTGCAGCCGAGGATGATGGTGTCGCAACCGGCCGCAATCAGCGGCTCCACGTAGCCTTGCAACAGCAGGCGCAGGGCCGGGCTGTCCAGGTCGCCGGTTTCGATCAGCTCCACCAGGCCCGGGCAGGGTTGGGTGATCACCCGCACATCGGTGGCGAAGCGGTCGAGCAAGGCGGCGAACTTGGCGCTTTGCAGGGTGCCGGTGGTCGCCAGCACGCCGACGACGCCACTGCGGGTCGCGGCGGCCGCGGGTTTGACTGCCGGTTCCATGCCCACCAATGGCCAGTCGGGATAGTCCTGGCGCAAATCGGCAACCGCCGCAACGGTCGCCGTGTTGCAGGCAATCACAAACGCTTTGGCGCCCTTCTCACGGAAGAACGCCGCCACCTGTCGCGAACGATCGAGGATGAACGCCGGGGTTTTCTCGCCGTAGGGGATATTCCCGCCATCCGCCACGTACAGCAGCGACTCATGGGGCAGCAGCCGCTGGATTTCGTCCAGCACCGACAGGCCGCCGACACCGGAGTCGAACACACCAATCGGCGCATCCTTAACCATGCTGGCTACCGCAGACGCTGCAACCGGGATCGCGCTTGACCCGCAACTCGCGAAAACGCGTGGTCAGGGCGTCGATCAACAACAGCCGCCCCACCAACGGCTCGCCGAAACCGGCCAGCAATTTCAAGGCTTCCAGGGCTTGCAGGCTGCCGACCAAACCCACCAGCGGGCCGATGACACCGGCTTCGCTGCAGGTCAGTTCGGCGTCGCTGCCGTGCCCGTATAAACAGTGGTAGCAGGGGCTTTCGGCGCGACGAGGGTCGAACACCGACAGCTGGCCTTCGAGGCGAATCGCCGCACCGCTCACCAAAGGCTTGCCGGCAGCGACACACGCAGCGTTGACCGCTTCGCGGGTGGAGAAGTTGTCGCTGCAGTCCAGTACCACATCGACCACCGCCACGGCGGCCGCGAGGGAATCCTCATCCAGCGCGCTGCGATGGGCAACCAGCTGTATTTCAGGATTGATCGCGCTCAGGCGGCGAATCGCCGAGTCGACCTTGCTCAGGCCGACGCTGTCGGTGTCGTGAATGATCTGGCGTTGCAGGTTGGTCAGGTCGACAGTGTCGAAATCCGCCAAATGCAGCTCACCCACACCCGCCGCCGCCAGGTACAGCGCCACCGGCGAACCGAGGCCACCCAGGCCGACGATCAGCGCGCGGCTGTTTTTCAGGCGCAACTGGCCTTCGATGTCGACATGCTGCAACAGAATCTGCCGGCTATAGCGCAACAGCTCCTGGTCGTTCATCACGGGCGGCGTCCCAACGTGATGCGTTCGTGGCCGCCCAGGTCGATGCGGCTGTGGACTTCTTCAAAGCCTTCCCCCTGCAGCAGGTCGCGCACGGCGGGCGCCTGGTCATAACCGTGTTCCAACAACAACCAACCCGCGGCGTCGAGGTGCGCAGGCGCCTGGGCGATGATCAGCCGCAGGTCGTCCAGGCCGTCATGCCCGGATACCAGCGCGCTGGCCGGTTCAAAGCGCACGTCACCGGCCACCAGGTGCGGGTCGGTGTCGGCTATATAAGGTGGGTTGCTGATGATCAGGTTGTAAGTGTGGCCTTCGAGGGCACTGAACCAATGGCTGTTCAGCACCGTGGCGTTGTTCAGGTGCAGGCGCTGGCGGTTGCGTTCGGCCAGGGCCACGGCTTCCAGCACGCGGTCGACCGCCGTCACTTGCCAGGCCGGGCGTTCGCTGGCCAGGGCCAGGGCAATCGCGCCGCTGCCGGTGCCCAGGTCCAGGACCTTGGCCGGTGTGGCAGGCAGCAATTCCAGGGCGGCGTCCACCAGCATCTCGGTTTCCGGACGCGGGATCAGCGTGTGCGGTGCCACTTCCAGGTCGAGCTTCCAGAAGCCTTGCTGGCCGAGGATGTAGGCCACGGGCTCGCCGGCACGACGGCGTTGCAGGTAGTCGGCAAAGGTCAGCGCGTGTTCACTGCTGACGATTTTTTCCGGCCAGGTGTGCAGGTAGCTGCGGGACTTGCCCAAGGCGGCGGCCAGCAACAATTCCACGTCCAGGCGCGCAGTCGGCGAGTCCGGCAGGTCGGCGGCGCGTAACAAACTGGCAATAATGGTCATTTATTCACCTATCGCCGCAAGCTGGTCGGCCTGGTATTCGGCCAACAACGGCTCGATTACCGCATCGACGCCACCGGCGAGGATTTCGTCCAGGGAGTACAGCGTCAGGTTGACGCGATGGTCGGTGACCCGGCCCTGGGCAAAGTTGTAGGTACGAATGCGCTCGGAACGGTCGCCCGAGCCCACCAGCAACTTACGCTCGCTGGCAATCGCATTGGCGGCAGCGCTGGTCTGCTGGTCATTCAGCTTGGCCGACAGCCAGGACATGGCCCGCGCACGGTTCTTGTGCTGGGAACGTTCTTCCTGGCACTCCACCACGATGCCCGAAGGCAAGTGAGTGATACGGATCGCCGAGTCAGTCTTGTTGACGTGCTGGCCACCGGCGCCCGATGAGCGGTAGGTGTCGACCCGCAGGTCTGCCGGGTTGATCTCGATGGCTTCCTGCTCGTCGGGCTCGGGCAACACGGCCACGGTGCACGCCGAGGTGTGGATACGGCCCTGGGATTCCGTGGCCGGCACCCGCTGCACGCGGTGCACGCCGGATTCGAACTTCAGTTTGCCGTAGACATTCTCCCCCTCAACCCGGGCGATGACTTCTTTATAGCCGCCGTGTTCGCCTTCGTTCTCGGACAGGATCTCCACACGCCAGCCGCGACGCTCGGCATAGCGCGAATACATGCGGAACAGGTCGCCGGAGAAAATCGCCGCTTCGTCACCGCCGGTGCCGGCGCGGATTTCAAGGAACACGTTGCGCCCGTCGTTGGGGTCCTTGGGCAACAGCATGCGTTGCAGGTCGCCTTCCAGTTCGATCAGCTTGTCCTTGGCCTCTCGCACTTCTTCAACGGCCATTTCGCGCATGTCCGGGTCGCTGTCCTTGAGCAGCGCCTGGGCGCCTTCGAGGTCAGCCTGAACCTTGAGCAACTGTTTATAGGTGCCCACGATCGGCTCAACTTCCGCGTACTCCTTGGAATAGGTGCGGAACTTGGTCTGATCGGAGATGACCTCGCCATCGCCGAGCAAGGCGGTCAGTTCTTCGAAACGGTCCTGAAGGACGTCCAGTTTATTGAGCAGTGACGCTTTCATTGCGGTTTTTTATCCGAAGAGCTTTCTGTCGCGCCCTCACCGAGGGCAAAGAGTTCCTGGGCCATGGCCAGCGCATCGAGGCGGCCTTCGGCGGTAAGCTTTTTCAACTGGACACTGGGAGCGTGCAGCAATTTGTTGGTCAGGCCGCGCGCCAGTTGCATCAGCACGTCTTCGGCGCTGCTGCCGTTGGCGAGCATACGCTGGGCCTTGATCAATTCCTCGTCCCGCAGGCGTTCGCCTTGCTGACGGTAGGCCTTGAGCACGTCCACTGCCGCCAGTTCACGCAGGCGCACCATGAAATCGTCGGCACCGGTGCTGACCATTTCCTCGGCAGCCTGGGCAGCGCCCTGGCGACTCTTGAGGTTTTCGGCGACCACTTCGTGCAGGTCGTCGACGCTGTAGAGGTAAACGTCGTCCAACTCGCCGACTTCAGGCTCGATATCCCGGGGAACGGCGATATCCACCATGAAGATCGGCTTGTGCTTGCGCAGTTTCAGGGCGCTTTCCACCGCGCCCTTGCCGAGGATCGGCAACTGGCTGGCAGTAGAACTGATAACGATGTCGCTGCGCACCAGCTCGGCCGGGATGTCGGAGAGCAACACCGCGTGGGCACCGAACTGCTCGGCCAGGATGCTGGCGCGTTCCAGGGTACGGTTGGCGACGACAATGCGCTTTACGCCCAGTTCGTGCAGGTGGCGGGCGACCAGGGTGATGGTCTCGCCGGCGCCGATCAGCAGGGCCTGGCTGCGCTGCAAGTCACTGAAAATCTGTTTGGCCAGGCTGACGGCGGCAAACGCCACGGACACCGGGTTTTCACCGATGGCGGTGTCGGTGCGCACCTGCTTGGCGGAGTTGAAGGTGGCCTGGAACAGGCGCCCCAGCAGCGGGCCGATGGTGCCGGCCTCGCGGGCCACGGCGTAGGCGGACTTCATCTGGCCGAGAATCTGCGGTTCGCCCAACACCAGCGAATCCAGCCCGGAGGCGACGCGCATCATGTGACGAACTGCCGCATCCTCTTCGTGCACATATGAGCTTTGGCGCAGCTCATCGAGGCTCAAATGGTGGTAATCGGCCAGCCAGCGCAGCACCACATCCGCTGAAAGATGTTCCTGCTCTATATAGAGCTCGCTGCGATTACAGGTCGAAAGGATCGCAGCTTCGCGACTGTCGGTGAGCCGGCAGAGCTGCTGCAAGGCCTCAACCAACTGCTCGGGAGTAAAAGCCACGCGCTCGCGGACGTCTACAGAAGCAGTCTTGTGGTTAATACCGAGTGCAAGGAAGGCCATTCAATATCGCTGATGATGTCGGGAAGCCGACAATTGTCCTACTTCGAATGATTCAGAACAACCACCGTAGGCTATTGTCCTAGTAGCTTACGCCTATAAAGGCCATCTGTAGGAGCGAGCTTGCTCGCGATGGTCGTTAACGATAACGCTGGCTTACGGGATAAAACGCGTTGTCCTCTGGTTCTTCGCGAGCAAGCTCGCTCCTACACGGTTATGTTTGGCCGAAGGCTTGTGTCATGATGATCCGACCGCAGGTTAGTCGTCCTCTTCCTATATGAATAGATCTTCCGCGTTGCTCCTTGCTTTTGTCTTTCTCAGCGGCTGCCAGGCCATGGCACCCGTGTCGCCGGACGGTACGCCGCCGGTAGAAGACAGCACCCCCGCCCCTGAAAAGCCCAAGGTTTATTCCTCGTTCAGTGAAGAGACGATCTTCAGCCTGCTGAGCGCGGAGCTGGCCGGCCAGCGCAATCGTTTCGACATTGCCCTGGATAACTACGTGACCCAGGCCATCAATACTCAGGATCCGGGGATTTCGGAGCGGGCGTTTCGCATCGCCGAGTACCTGGGCGCCGATCAGGCGGCCCTGGACTCCTCGCTGATCTGGGCGAAAAACGCCCCGGACGATCTCGAGGCGCAACGGGCAGCGGCCATTCAACTGGCCCGCGCCGGACGCTATGACGACTCCATGGTGTATATGGAGAAGGTCCTGCAGGGCAAGGGCGACACGCATTTCGACTTCCTCGCGCTGTCGGCCGCCGACACCGATCAGGACACCCGCAACGGCCTGATGAAGAGTTTCGACCGCCTGCTGCAAAAACACCCGAACAACAGCCAGCTGATTTTCGGCAAGGCGCTGTTGTTGCAACAGGATGATGAGCCCGAGGCTGCGCTGAAGCTGCTGGAGCAACACCCGCCGGAAGAGGGCGAGATTGCGCCGATCCTGCTGCGCGCCCGCCTGCTGCAAAACCTCAACCGCGGCAAGGAAGCGATTCCGCTGCTGGAAAAAAGCATCAAGAAGTACCCGGGCGACAAACGCCTGCTGCTGACCTATGCCCGCATGCTGGTTGAACAGGACCGCATGGAAGACGCCAAGGTGCAGTTCGCCAACCTCGTGCAGCAATACCCGGACGATGACGAATTGCGCTACTCCCTGGCGCTGGTGTGCCTGGAAGCCAAGGCCTGGGATGAGGCCAAGGGTTACCTGGAAGACCTGATCGCCCGCGAGAGCCACGTGGATTCGGCGCACCTGAACCTGGGCCGTATCGCTGAAGAGCGTAACGACCCGCAGGCTGCATTGCTTGAATACGCCCAGGTCGGCGCCGGCAATGACTACCTGCCGGCGCAACTGCGCCAGGCCGATATCCTGATGAACAACGGCCGCACCGACGAGGCGGAAAAACGCCTGGCTGCCGCACGGGATGCCGAACCGGACTACGCGATCCAGCTGTACCTGATCCAGGCCGAGACCTTGTCGGCCAACAAGCAGGGCGATCGCGCCTGGAAAATCCTCCAGCAAGCCTTGCTGCAGTATCCGGACGACTTGAACCTGCTGTACACCCGCGCCATGCAGGCGGAAAAACGCAATGACCTGGCGCAGATGGAAAAAGACCTGCGCCTTATCATCAAGCGCGACCCGGACAATGCCATGGCACTGAACGCCCTGGGTTACACCTTGTCCGACCGTACAACGCGTTACGCCGAAGCCAAGGAGCTGATTGAAAAGGCTCACCAGCTCAACCCGGAAGACCCGGCCGTACTCGACAGCCTCGGCTGGGTGAATTACCGCCTGGGCAACCTGGACGAAGCCGAACGCTTGCTGCGCCAGGCGCTGGAGCGCTTCCCCGACCAGGAAGTCGCCGCACACCTGGGCGAAGTGCTCTGGGCCAATGGCAAGCAGCGTGAAGCGCGACAAATCTGGGAGAAGTTCCTCAAGGAACAGCCCGAAAGCCCAATCCTGCGCAGCACCATCAAGCGCCTGACCGGATCCGAGACCCTTTAACTTTATGTTTTTGCGCCACGTTATCGTTTTCAGCTTTATTGCCCTGCTTGCCGGCTGTTCCGGTCTTGGCACCCGTGAATCTGTCGAAGGCCCGGGCAACCCGGCGCAGTGGCAGCAGCACAAGGATCAACTGAGCAGCCTTGATGGCTGGCAGATCGAGGGCAAGGTGGGCATTCGCGCCCCGAAAGATTCGGGCAGCGGCACCTTGTTCTGGCTGCAACGCCAGGACTATTACGACATTCGCCTGTCTGGCCCGCTGGGCCGCGGTGCGGCACGCCTGACCGGCCGGCCGGGGCAAGTCAGCCTGGAAGTGGCCAATCAGGGCCGCTATGAAGCGCCAACGCCGGAAGCCCTGCTGGAAGAACAGATGGGCTGGAAACTCCCCGTATCGCACCTGGTGTGGTGGGTACGCGGTCTTCCTGCGCCAGACAGCAAGAGCCGCCTGAGCCTCAATGGCGACAGCCGCCTGGCTTCGCTGGAACAGGATGGCTGGCAGGTCGAATACCTGAGCTATGTGCAACAGAACGGTTACTGGCTGCCCGAGCGCATCAAGCTGCATGGCACCGACCTTGACGTCACGCTGGTGATCAAGGACTGGCAACCGCGCAAGCTGGGGCAGTGAGATGAACGAGCAACGCCTGACCCTGCCGTCCCCGGCCAAACTGAATTTGATGCTGCACATTCTCGGTCGCCGTGAAGACGGCTATCACGAGTTGCAGACGATTTTTCAATTTCTCGACTACGGCGATGAGCTGACCTTCGCCGTTCGCGATGACGGCGTGATCCAGTTGCACACCGAATTCGACGGCGTGCCTCACGACAGCAACCTGATTGTGAAGGCCGCGAAAAAACTCCAGGAACAATCCGGTTGCCCGTTGGGCATCGACATCTGGATCGAAAAAATCCTGCCCATGGGCGGCGGCATCGGTGGCGGCAGCTCAAATGCCGCAACGACATTGCTCGGCCTGAATCACTTGTGGCAACTGGGTTGGGACCACGATCGCCTGGCGGCGCTGGGCCTGACACTGGGCGCGGACGTCCCGGTTTTCGTGCGTGGGCACGCCGCTTTTGCCGAAGGCGTGGGGGAGAAACTCACCCCTGTAGACCCCGAAGAGCCGTGGTATGTCGTGCTTGTTCCGCAAGTATCTGTAAGTACAGCAGAAATTTTTTCAGATCCACTGTTGACACGTAACTCTCCTCCCATTAAAGTGCGCCCCGTTCCCAAGGGAAACAGTCGAAATGACTGCTTACCGGTTGTAGCAAGGCGTTACCCAGATGTACGTAACGCTTTGAATTTGTTAGGTAATTTTACCGAAGCAAAATTAACCGGAACTGGAAGTTGTGTGTTTGGGGGCTTCCCAAGCAAAGCTGAAGCTGATAAAGTCTCGGCCCTTCTTACAGAGACCCTTACAGGGTTTGTAGCAAAGGGAAGCAACGTTTCGATGTTGCATCGCAAGCTGCAAAGTCTGCTCTAAAGGAACCGAGTACTGGGTACTCGTTGCAACAGATACAGGGGCGTCGCCAAGCGGTAAGGCAGCAGGTTTTGATCCTGCCATGCGTTGGTTCGAATCCAGCCGCCCCTGCCATTTTCTATACTCATCCAGGTTACCCTCAGCCTCTAGGTACTGCGCGTGTCCAAGATGATGGTCTTTACGGGGAATGCTAACCCCGATCTGGCTCGGCGTGTTGTACGTCAGCTGCATATCCCTCTCGGTGACATCTCTGTCGGTAAATTCTCCGACGGCGAAATTACAGCCGAGATCAATGAAAACGTCCGCGGTAAAGATGTCTTCATTATTCAGCCGACTTGCGCTCCGACCAACGATAACCTGATGGAACTCGTCGTGATGGCTGATGCCTTCCGCCGCTCCTCAGCGACTCGAATCACAGCTGTAATCCCTTACTTTGGTTATGCCCGTCAGGATCGCCGTCCGCGTTCCGCACGTGTGGCTATCAGCGCGAAAGTCGTTGCTGACATGCTGACCGTGGTAGGTATCGACCGTGTTCTCACGGTTGACCTGCACGCTGACCAAATCCAGGGGTTCTTCGATATTCCGGTAGATAACATCTACGGCTCCCCCGTCCTGGTGGATGACATCGAAGACCAGCGCTTTGAAAACCTGATGATCGTGTCCCCGGACATTGGTGGCGTCGTGCGTGCACGGGCTGTTGCCAAATCCCTGGGCGTGGATCTCGGGATCATCGACAAACGCCGCGAGAAAGCCAATCACTCTGAAGTGATGCATATCATCGGTGATGTCGAAGGGCGTACCTGTATTCTGGTTGATGACATGGTCGACACCGCCGGCACCCTGTGCCACGCGGCGAAAGCCTTGAAAGAGCACGGTGCAGCAAAAGTCTTCGCCTACTGCACACACCCTGTGCTGTCGGGCCGAGCGATCGAGAACATCGAGAACTCAATGCTGGACGAACTGGTGGTGACTAACACCATCCCGTTGTCCGCTGCCGCTCAAGCCTGTTCGCGTATCCGTCAACTGGATATCGCACCGGTAGTTGCCGAAGCGGTTCGCCGCATCAGCAACGAAGAATCGATCAGCGCGATGTTCCGTTAAGGGTCAAACCTTAGCGGCATCAACCTGACGAAAAGCGCCCCGCCCCAGCATTCTGCCGGGGCGGGGCTTTTTTGCCCATATCGCCTTTAGCGCTGGTCGCAAACGCTAGGGCGAATGTGGTTATTTTGGAGATACAACATGAACGATTTTACTTTGAATGCTGAACTGCGTTCCGACCTGGGGAAAGGTGCGAGCCGCCGCCTGCGTCGTCTCGCAAGCCTGGTTCCAGCTGTAGTTTACGGTGGCGAAAAAGCCCCTGAATCCATCAGCATGCTGGCTAAAGAAATCGCCAAACTGCTCGAAAACGACGCGGCTTACAGCCACATCATCGAGCTGAACGTTGGCGGCACCAAGCAGAACGTCATCATCAAGGCACTGCAACGTCACCCAGCTAAAGGCCACGTGCTGCACGCTGACTTCGTACGCGTAGTAGCTGGTCAGAAACTGACCGCTATCGTGCCTGTGCACTTCGTTGGTGAAGAAGCTCCGGTCAAGAAAGGCGGCGAAGTTTCGCACGTTATCGCCGAGATCGAAGTGACCTGCCTGCCGAAAGACCTGCCTGAGTTCATCGAAGTCGACCTGTCGGCTCTGGAAATCGGCGCAATCGTTCACCTGTCCGACCTCAAGGCTCCTAAAGGCGTTGAGTTCGTTGCACTGGCTCACGGTGACGACAAAGCTGTTGCAAACGTACACGCTCCACGCGTTGCACCAGAAGCTGAAGAAGGCGCTGCAGAGTAATTCACTCTGTAATGCCGGAGCTTGAGGAAACATCGCGGACCGGAACGTAGCGAGAAAGCGGGCGAGAATGCGAAGTTGGCCTCTAACGGTTAATGAGTTTTTGTCGTCCACTTTCGCCGCACCAACGGCGATGTTATCCACAACTCCAAAGGAAGGGCCCCTGTCGTGACTGCCATTAAACTGATCGTTGGCCTGGGAAATCCAGGCGCCGAATACGAACAGACCCGGCATAACGCGGGGGCCCTTTTTGTTGAGCGTATCGCCCACGCCCAAGGCGTCAATCTTGTGGCCGATCGCAAATATTTTGGCCTGACCGGACGCTTTTCGCATCAGGGTCAGGATGTTCGTCTGTTGATTCCCACCACCTACATGAACCGCAGCGGCCAGGCTGTCGCGGCGCTTGCGGGCTTCTTCCGGATCAAACCCGAAGAAATCCTGGTGGCCCATGACGAACTAGACCTGCCACCCGGCGTTGCCAAGCTCAAGCAAGGCGGCGGCCATGGCGGGCATAATGGCCTGCGCGACATCATCGCGCAGTTGGGCAATCAGAATACGTTTTACCGTCTGCGGCTTGGCATTGGCCACCCGGGCGTTGCCAGTATGGTTTCAAATTTCGTCCTGGGTCGTGCGCCACGCGCCGAACAGGAAAAACTCGATGCCAGCATCGATTTTGCCCTCGGCGTGCTGCCGGATATCTTCGCCGGTGAATGGAACCGTGCGATGAAAAACCTGCACAGCCAGAAGGCCTGACTCTTTACCCGAGGGGAAACACCATGGGATTCAATTGCGGCATCGTCGGCCTACCTAACGTCGGCAAGTCCACCCTGTTCAACGCCCTGACCAAATCCGGTATTGCGGCGGAGAACTTCCCCTTCTGCACCATCGAACCGAACACCGGTATCGTGCCGATGCCCGATACACGCCTGGACGCCCTGGCGGCCATCGTGAATCCAAAGCGCATCCTGCCGACCACCATGGAGTTCGTCGACATCGCGGGCCTGGTAGCCGGCGCGTCGAAAGGTGAAGGCCTGGGCAACAAGTTCCTCGCCAACATCCGCGAGACCGATGCCATCGCCCACGTGGTCCGCTGCTTCGAAGACGAGAACGTGATTCACGTCTCCAACAGCGTCGACCCGAAACGCGACATCGAGATCATCGACCTGGAACTGATCTTCGCCGACCTCGACAGCTGCGAGAAGCAACTGCAAAAGGTCACGCGTAACGCCAAGGGCGGCGACAAGGACGCAGTGGTCCAGAAAGCCTTGCTGGAGCAACTGATTGCCCACTTCACCCTGGGCAAGCCGGCACGCAGCCTGATGAAGAGCATGAGCGCCGACGAAAAAGCTGTGATCAAGGGCTTCCACCTGCTGACCACCAAGCCGGTGATGTACATCGCCAACGTGGCTGAAGACGGTTTCGAGAACAACCCGCTGCTCGACGTGGTCCTGGCCATTGCCGAAGAAGAAGGCGCTATCGTTGTTCCAGTCTGCAACAAGATCGAAGCGGAAATCGCCGAGCTGGAAGACGGCGAAGAGAAAGATATGTTCCTCGAGGCCCTGGGCCTGGAAGAGCCTGGCCTGAACCGCGTGATCCGTGCCGGCTACGAAATGCTGCACCTGCAGACCTACTTCACCGCCGGTGTTGAAGAAGTACGCGCCTGGACCGTCAAGGTCGGTGCCACTGCCCCGCAAGCGGCTGGCGTGATCCACACCGACTTCGAAAAAGGCTTCATCCGCGCCGAAGTCATCGCTTACAACGACTTCATCCAGTTCAAGGGTGAAGCCGGTGCCAAGGAAGCCGGTAAATGGCGCCTGGAAGGCAAGGAATACATCGTCAAGGATGGCGACGTGATGCACTTCCGCTTCAACGTATAAGCTTTACCTGCGGCCTATGCCGCAAAACAAAAAGCCGATGCACTGCATCGGCTTTTTTGTGGGCGATGTTTGCAACTTTCTACAAAGATCGACTCTGAAATATCCCCTGACATCTTAATACGGCAACCCTATAAAACAACCACAGCCCTCAATACGTAAAAATACGTCAATCCTCCCTGACACCCCCGAGTTTAAGATTATTCCGACCCATTATCAGGCAATCACGAGCGAGCGCCCACTTGATAATATTTAACTTAAGATTTTTTGGTTTTTCACACATCACAAACGTCTATTTCGCACTCTCCGACAGAATGACAAATCAGCTAAATTCCGTTCTACTTATCCATATCAGCAGGGAAGCCCCTCAGTAAAACAATGAGAAACAATAGGAGCAACAGCGATATGTCGGCCTCCTATCAAAGCACGTTTGAAACGGATGATCCATTTACTGAATGCCCAACCATTGAAGCCACTATCAACAATACTGCGGCTTTAAACATCGACATACTTTTGCTGGGGGAAACCGGCACCGGTAAAGATACCCAGGCCCAACGCATCCATCGCTTATCGGGCCGGCGAGGCAACTTCGTCGCCGTCAACTGTGCTGCAATTCCCGAAAGCCTGGCGGAAAGCCAACTGTTCGGGGTCAACAGCGGCGCCTACACCGGTGCGATGCAATCACGGGCAGGCTTTGTCGAAGCCGCACACTTGGGTACCTTGTACCTCGACGAAATAGACAGCATGCCCCTCACCCTGCAAGCCAAACTGCTGCGGGTACTGGAGTCCCGGGGCGTTGAGCGATTGGGTTCTACCCGCTTTATCCCGGTGGACATGCGCGTTATCGCGTCCGCCCAGCATTCGCTGCACGAAATGGTCGAGCAAGGGTTATTCAGGCGCGACCTGTATTTTCGCCTGAACGTAATCAGCATCAGCCTCCCTCCCCTGCGCGAACGTCGCGAGCAGATTATCCCCTTGTTCCTGAACATCGTCCGCCAGGAAGCCGAGTACTTTAAATACCCGATACCCCTGGCATCCAGCTCGCTGCTGCAACAATTGCTATGCCATTCCTGGCCGGGCAACGTCCGCGAACTGCGCTCGACAGCCAAGCGCTTTGTGTTGGATCTTCCGCCGCTTTCAGAGTCGATGAGGGACCATCAGGACATAGAGATGAACCTCAAGGCGCGGCTACAGCAAATCGAGAAATCGCTGATTGAAGAGTCGCTGCGCCGTCACGGCGGCAACGTGGATGTAGTAGCCGGGGAATTGGGGGTTGCCAAGCGCACGCTGTACTACAGGATGAAACAACTGGATATATCACTCGGCGGAACAGGTTAAACCCAGGACCATCAGTTTTTTCTGGAACTGAAATCTTCATTTAACCACTCAAGGAAAGGCCATCTACATGATCAGCAACTTCGCCGATCGGGCCAGCCATGTGCTTGGTTCATATGCCTGACGGGCAATGATGGGTCTACGTTCGTGGTTAAGCATCAACGCATAAACAAACAAAAAGTTTAAATCAAGCAACTCAGAGGTGATGTTATGAGTGAAATCGATATTAACAAGCCGGTTACTGCCAGCAGTCTTGGTGGCGGAGACAATGCCGATATCGAAGCGGCAAAAAAAGCTGAAATGCGTCGACTAAAAATACAGGAGGTTAAAAACGAAATACTGACAAAAGAACTCGAAAACATAGGCAAACTAAGGTTTTAAACCTTTGCTTCCTCGGCGGCGGCAAAAACTGAGTGCAACACCTGACCTTTCCGGTAGGGTGTTGCCATGTCTTATCACGAACTCAGCGTTGAAGAACGCTCC
>NZ_AKVH01000075.1:0-53192 GCF_000278565.1 Pseudomonas sp. Ag1 | reverse complement strand
CCCGCCACTACAGCGTGCCCTGCGTGTTCTCCACCGAACAGCTGCGTTACCCGAAGCCGGACGGCAGCATCTGTTTGCAGAAGAGTTTTGTCGGGGATGGCGTGAAGCTGGACTGTGCCGGCGGGTTTGGCGCGGTGATGATGGTGACTGCGACCTTCGGAATGGTGGCGGCGACCAAGGCGGTGGACAAGATAGTGGCCGGGGTGCGCCGGCCTTCGGATCGAGTCAAGGCCCCTTAGATCTCAGTCTGGAATGAAGATCAAAATGTGGGAGCGGGCTTGCTCGCGAAAGCGGTGTATCAGTCGACATCTCCGGTGACTGACACGCCGCCTTCGCGAGCAAGCCCGCTCCCACATTTAGTTTTGTATAAGGCTCAACTCCCGCATGCGCTGCAACACAGCATTCAACCCATTGCTGCGCGACGGCGATAACTGCCGCGACAGGCCCAGTTGCTCAAACCAGCCGGGCAAGTCGACGGCTTGCAGTTCGGCGGCAGACACACCGTTGACCCGCGCCAGCAACAACGCCACCAGCCCGCGTATCAGCCGTGCATCGCTGCTGGCGGCAAACTGCCAATGCCCATCCTGCAAGCGCCCCACCAGCCACACCAGGCTTTCACAGCCCTGCACCAGGTTGACGTCTACCTTGTCTTCGTCCGGCAAGGCGGGCAGCCGCTCGCCCCATTGCATCAGCAGGCGGGCTCGTTGCTCCCAACTGCCGACTGCCTGGAACGCTTCCAGCGCGACAACGGCCTCAGTCGGCAAGCTCATCGCAACATATCCAGGGCTTGATCCAGCGCTTCAAAAAAGCGCTCCAGGTCATCGGAGTCGTTGTACAGCGCCAATGACACCCGAATCGCCCCCGACAATCCCATCTGCTTGAGCAGCGGCATCGCACAATGATGGCCGGCGCGCACCGCAATCCCTTGTTCGGTCAGCAAGTGGGCGAGGTCGGCGTTGTGCACGCCTTCCACCACGAAGCTGGCCAGGGCGACGTGCGGCGACCCCAGCAAGCGCACGCCATTGCGCGCTTGCAAGCCACGCAACAGGTAGTCGTGCAGGGCGGCTTCGTGAGCCGTCACCGCCTGCTGGTCCAGGGAACTCAGGTAATCCAGGGTTGCCCCCAGGCCGATCACGCTGGCGATCGGCGGAGTCCCGGCTTCGAAACCGAGGGGCGCCGGGCGGAAACTGGCGCTTTGATAATCAGCCTGCTGCACCATCTCGCCCCCAAACTGCCAGTGGCGCAGGTGATGCAGGGCTTCGGTGCGGCCATACAGCACGCCGACGCCGTCCGGCCCATAGAGTTTATGGCTGGAAAACACGTAGAAGTCGCAGCCCAGGGCCTGCATATCATGGCGACCATGCACGATGCCCTGGGCGCCATCGACCACCGTCAGTGCATCGTGGGCCTTGGCCAGCGCCAGCAGTTGCGGCAACGGCTGCCAGGCGCCAAGTACGTTGGACAGTTGGCTCACCGCCAGCAGGCGGGTGCGCGGGCCGATCAGTTGGGCGGCGGCTTGCAGGTCGATCAAGCCGCCAGCGTCAAGCGGCAGTACCACCAGCGCCAGCTCGCGACGCTTGGCCAGTTGCTGCCACGGCAGCAGGTTGGCGTGGTGCTCCAGGGCGCTGATGACAATCTCGTCGCCCGGGTTGAATAGGTGCTCAAGGCCATAAGCCAGGAGGTTCAGCGCCGATGTCGCGCCGTGGGTGAAGATGATTTGCCCCTCGTCACCGACGTTCAGCCACTGTGCCACCTTGCTGCGACTGTCCTCGAAAGCCTGGGTCGCGTGGGCGCCCGGCAAATGCTGGGCACGGTGCACATTGGCTGCGCCATTGGCGTAGTAATGGCTGATGGCGTCCAGCAGGGCTTGAGGTTTTTGCGTGGTGGCGGCGTTGTCCAGATAGGTCTGGTCTTGCCGTTGCAGGGTGGCGATGGCCGGAAAATCGGCGCGCCAGGGAGAGGGCACAAGCATGGTGATCAAGACTCGTATAAACGGCCCGCACCGGTCAGGCGCGGGCCGTTAGTGGCATCGAGTCGCTGCTTAGTTGTGAGCGTGCAGCGCTGCGTTCAGTTCGATGGCCGATTTGTGGGTTTTGCACTCCACGGCACCGGTCTCGGAGTTGCGGCGGAACAGCAGGTCCGGTTGGCCGGCCAGCTCGCGGGCCTTGACCACCTTGACCAGCTGGTTCTGCTCGTCCAGCAGCGCAACCTTGGTGCCGGCGGTCACGTACAGGCCCGACTCCACGGTGTTGCGGTCGCCCAACGGGATACCGATACCGGCGTTGGCGCCGATCAGGCAGCCTTCGCCGACCTTGATCACGATGTTGCCGCCACCCGACAGGGTGCCCATGGTGGAGCAACCGCCGCCCAGGTCCGAACCCTTGCCGACGAACACGCCAGCCGACACGCGGCCTTCGATCATGCCCGGGCCTTCGGTACCGGCGTTGAAGTTGACGAAACCTTCGTGCATCACGGTGGTGCCTTCGCCTACGTAGGCGCCCAGGCGGATGCGCGCGGCATCAGCGATACGCACGCCGCTCGGCACCACGTAGTCGGTCATCTTCGGGAACTTGTCCACCGAGAACACTTCCAGCAGGTCGCCACGCAGGCGCGCTTCCAGTTGACGCTCGGCCAGCTCATTGATGTCGATTGCGCCCTGGCTGGTCCAGGCCACGTTCGGCAACTGCGGGAACACACCGGCCAGGCTCAGGCCGTGAGGCTTGACCAGGCGATGGGACAGCAGGTGCAGCTTGAGGTAGGCCTCAGGCGTGGAGGTCAGTGCGGCGTCTTCGGCCAGCAGGGTGGCGACCAGCGGCGTGTGGCTTTCAGCCAGGCGGCTCAACAGGGCGGCTTGGGCAGCGTCGACGCCCTTGAGCGCGTCAGCCAGTTGCAGGGCCTGGGTGACGGTGAAAGTGATCGCCTGATTGCCTTCGGTGTAACCGAGGATCGGCGCGATGGCCGCGATGATTTCAGCCGATGGATTGAGCAGCGGTTGTGCGTAAAACACTTCCAGCCAAGCACCTTGGCGGTTCTGAGTGCCGACGCCGAAGCCCAGGCTGAACAGGGAATTGGACATGCTGTTACCTCTACAAAAATGGAGTGGGCTGGCCTACTTGAGGGCCGCCGAATAGCTATCTGGCTTGAAGCCAATCAGGGTTTTGTCACCGAGATCAAGCACCGGGCGCTTGATCATCGAGGGTTGCGCGAGCATCAATTCAATGGCTTTCGCTTGGTCGAGATCGGCTTTGCGTTCGTCTTCGAGTTTGCGAAAGGTGGTGCCCGCACGGTTCAAAACCACCTGCCAACCGTGCTCATTGCACCATTGGGTCAAGTGTTCGCGGTCGATACCGGCCGTCTTGTAGTCATGAAACTCATACTGGATAGCGTGCTCATCGAGCCAGGTGCGCGCCTTTTTCATGGTGTCGCAGGCTTTGATGCCGAAAAGGTGCAACGTTTTGCTTGAAGCGGTCAAGGAATTGCCCCCCTTTGGGCTCACGCAGATTAAAGGTCACGGATTATGCCATGGCCAGCGGCTTTCGGCGCCGCTCGTCACACTTACGTTTTGCTCGTGTGCGACTTTTGTGCAAAGGCCATCGCGCAGCATAGGCGGCTAATATGGCACTTCAACGGCGAGTTGTTGCCTGATGTGTGTTGCTGCAAGTTGATTGTCTGGGAATCCCGCGTTATGCAAACCGCCTACACCGTACTTATCCTGCTGATGCTGGTCAGCGTTTCGCGCCTTGTCGGGCGTGTGATCCCACTGCCGTTACCACTCGTGCAGATCGCCGCCGGTGCGTTGCTGGCCTGGCCGACCCTGGGGCTGCATGTCGCCCTGGACCCTGAGTTGTTTCTTTTCCTGTTTCTGCCGCCGCTGCTGTTCTCTGATGGCTGGCGCATGCCCAAGCGTGAATTGTGGCGCCTGCGCGGGCCGATCCTGACGCTGGCGGTGGGGTTGGTGCTGTTTACGGTGGTGGGGGCCGGTTACTTCATTCACTGGTTGTTGCCGAGTATTCCCCTGCCGGTGGCCTTCGCCCTTGCGGCCGTGTTGTCGCCGACGGATGCCGTGGCGGTGTCAGCCATTTCCCAGAACCGCTTGCCGACGCCACTGATGCACATGCTCCAGGGCGAGGCGTTGATGAATGATGCCTCGGGCCTGGTGACCTTCAAGTTCGCCCTGGCGGCGGCGCTGACCGGCGTGTTCTCGCTGGCGGATGCGAGCCTCACCTTTGTGCTGGTGGCCGTGGGTGGCCTGGCGGTCGGTGTGGCGTTGAGCTGGCTGGTCGGCCGCCTGCGTGCCTGGATGATCGCCCGGGGCTGGGACGACCCGGCGACGCACGTGGTGTTCATGTTGTTGCTGCCATTCGCCGCCTACGTGCTGGCGGAACGCCTTGGCGCATCGGGCATCCTGTCGGCGGTGGCTGCGGGCATGATGCAAAGCTGGCTGGACCTGCTGCCGCGCCAGACCAGCACCCGGTTGCTCAATCGCAGCGTCTGGTCGCTGCTGGAGTTTGCGTTCAACGGCTTGATCTTCCTGCTGCTGGGCCTGCAACTGCCTGACATCATCAAGGCGGTGGTCAGCCATGAGCCGACGCTGTGGCCGACCTTGTTGTATCGCTGCCTGGACGTGATCGCGATTTTTCTGGTGCTGGTGGTGTTGCGGTTTATCTGGGTGCAAAGCATCTGGCGACTGTCGGGTTTATTGCGCCGGATTCGTGGGAAAAGTGAGCTGACGCTGGTGCCCACCGCGCGGTCCTGCTGGTTGCTGACCGTCGGTGGCGTACGCGGTGCCGTGACCCTGGCGGGTGTGATGTCGGTACCGTTACTGCTTGCGCCGGGGCAGGATTTTCCCGAGCGCGACCTGCTGATCTTCATCGCCGCCGGTGTGATCCTGCTTTCGCTCGTCGCGGCCTGCATCGCTTTGCCGCTGCTGTTGCGCGGCATCGAGAAGAGCCCGGATGAGAAACGCCACAATGAAGTGCGCGAGGCCTGGAAGAAGACCGCCGTGGCTGCTATCCATGCCCTGGAAGCCGAAGAACCCGCTGAAGCTGCACCCCAGGATGCCGCCCAGGCAGCCTTGGCCACCGAGCTCAAGGCGCGGTTGATGTCGGAGTATCGTCATCAACTGGAAGTGTTCAACGATTCGGCCGAAGCCCAGGCGCTGGCGTTGCAGATGGATCAACTGGAGCGCAAGTTGCGGCTCAAGGCCCTGCGGGCGCAGCGTCTGGAACTGTATAGCCTGAGCCGTCACCATCAGATTGGTGATGATGTGCTACGGGAGGTGTTGGCGGATCTGGATATGAGCGAGGCGAATCTGGGTCATATCAAATAACACTGCGGTGCTTACTTGTGGCGAGGGAGCTTGCTCCCGCTGGGCTGCGTAGCGGCCCCAAAAAAGCGGGAGCGCTGCGCACTCCAGCGGGAGCAAGCTCCCTCGCCACATTCAGCGCAGTTATTTATTGCGGGTAATAAAGTCGCGAATCCGCGTCGCCGCTTCCACGCACTCCGCCAGCGGCGCGACCAGCGCCAGGCGTACACGCCCGGCGCCCGGGTTGACCCCGTCCACTTCCCGCGACAGGTACGAGCCCGGTACCACGGTCACGTGTTCTTCCACGAACAAGTCCCGGCAGAACGCCGCATCGTCGCCCTTCACATTCGGCCACAGGTAGAAGCCGCCGTCCGGGTTTTGCACGTCCAGCACCGGCTTCAGGATCGCCAGCACCGCATCGAACTTCTCCCGGTACAGGTCACGGTTGGCCTGCACGTGGGCTTCGTCCTGCCAGGCAGCAATGCTCGCCAGTTGGGTTTGCACCGGCATCGCGCAACCGTGGTAGGTGCGGTACAGCAGGAAGCCCTTGAGGATATCGGCGTCGCCGGCCACAAAGCCCGAACGCAGGCCCGGCAGGTTGGAGCGTTTGGACAGGCTGTGGAACACCACGCAACGCTTGAAGTCCTGGCGGCCCAGTTCCACGCAGGCGCTGAGCAGGCCTGGCGGCGGGGTTTGTTCGTCGAAGTACAGCTCGCTGTAGCACTCGTCGGCGGCGATCACGAAGTCGTATTCGTCAGCCAGGGCGATCAGCTTTTTCAGGGTGGCGACGGGAATCAGTGCACCGGTGGGGTTGCCTGGCGAGCACAGGAACAGGATCTGGCAGCGTTTCCAGATGTCCGGCGATACCGCGTCGAAATCCGGGTTGAAGCCGTTTTCATCCAGGCACGGCAGGTAATGCGGCTTGGCCCCGGCGAGGAACGCAGCCCCTTCGTAGATCTGGTAGAACGGGTTCGGGCTGACCACCAGCGCGTCGTCGCCGCGGTTGACCACGGTCTGGGTGAAGGCGAACAGCGCTTCACGGGTGCCGTTCACCGGCAGGATGTTGCGCGCCGGGTCAAGCCAGCCCTTGGGCACGCTGAAACGGCGTTCACACCAGGCGCCAATGGCTTCGCGCAGGGCGGGAATGCCCAGGGTGGTGGGGTACACCGCCATCTGGTCCAGGTTGTTGGCCAGCGCCTCGGCAACAAACTGCGGGGATTTGTGCTTCGGCTCACCGATGGACAGGGCGATGGGGCGTTTGTCCGGGTTCGGCGTGACGCTGCCCAGCAGGACGCGCAATTTCTCGAACGGGTAGGGCTGCAGCTGGTTCAGGGCGTTGTTCATCGATAAATCTCGTTCAATTCATTGGAAGCTGAAAATGGGCGGTCGGTCAGATGCTCAAGCGTGACATCTCGACGCCGGTCTCCTGATTGACGCTCAACTGCTGGACGATGGCTTCCTGCAAGCGTCGGCACAGTTCAGGGTCGGAAAGCGGCTGGTTGTCGGCATCGGTAATGAAGAACACGTCTTCCACCCGCTCGCCCAGGGTCGCAATCTTGGCGTTCTGCAACGACAGGTCGAACTCCAGGAATATCGTGCCGATCCGTGCCAGCAGGCCCGGGCGGTCCGGCGCGCTGAGTTCCAGCACCGTCACCGGGCGCTGGGCGTCGTTGTGGATGGTCACCTCGGGGGCAAAAGCAAAGTGCTTGAGCTGGCGCGGCACCCGACGCTGGATGATGGTCGGGTAGTCGTCAGGATTGCGCAGCGCGTCGGTCAGGCCTTTGCGGATCTTTTTCACCCGCTCCGGGTTGTCGCCGATGGACTCGCCTTCCGTGTCGAGCACGATGTAGGTGTCGAGGGTGAACTGGCTGCTGGAGGTGATGACCCGGGCGTCGTGAATGTTCAGGTTGAGCTGGTCCATCGCCGCCACGGTCACGGCGAAGAAGTCGTGCTGGTCGGGCGCGTAGATGAAGATCTGGGTGCCACCCTCGAACTCGCGCTGGGTGGTTTCCTTGATCAGCACCAGCGGGCCGCCATCGGCCGGCTGCTGCAGGATCGCGTCGCTGTGCCAGGCCACGTCGCCGGCGGTGTGGCGCAGGAAGTAGTCGTCTCCCAGTTGCGACCAGAGTTGCTCGACGTCGTCCGGGTCATTGCCGCCACGCACCAGAATATCCAGGGCCGCGCTTTGGGTGCGGCGGATCTGTTCTTCGCGGTCCACCGGGTTCTCCAGGCCGCGACGCAGCGCGCGCTTGGTCTCGGTGTAGAGCTGGCGCAACAGGCTGGCGCGCCAGGAGTTCCACAGCGTCGGGTTGGTGGCGTTGATGTCGGACACGGTGAGCACGTACAGGTAGTCGAGGCGGGTTTCATCGCCGACGGCCTGGGCAAAATCGTGGATCACCTGCGGGTCGGACAAGTCCTTGCGCTGGGCGGTGGTGGACATCACCAGGTGGTTCTGCACCAGCCACACAATCAGGCGGCTGTCCCACAGCGGCAACTGGTGACGCTGGCAGAACGCTTCGGCGTCCACTGCGCCAATTTCCGAGTGATCGCCATGCCGGCCCTTGCCGATGTCGTGGTACAGGCCGGCGAGGTAGATCAATTCCGGCTTGGGCAGACGCGCCATGAGCTTGCTGGCCAGCGGGAATTTCTCTGACACCTGGGTGTACTGCAACTTACGCAGGTGCTTGATCAGGTTCAGGGTGTGGGCGTCCACCGTGTAGATGTGGAACAGGTCGTGCTGCATCTGCCCGACGATAAAACCGAACTCCGGCAGGTAGCGCCCCAGGATCCCGTAGCGGTTCATGCGACGCAGGTTGCGGTGGATGCCGATCTTGCACTTGAACAGCTCGATAAACAGGCTGGTATTGCGGATGTCGTGGCGGAAATCGTCGTCGATCAGGTGACGGTTTTCCCGCAGCAGGCGAATGGTGTCGGCGCGTACGCCTTTGATTTCCGGCTGTTGGGCCATCAGCACAAAGATTTCCAGCATGGCGAACGGCGTGCGTTTGAACACGTTGTCGTTGCGAGCCTCGATGTAGCCATCGTGGAGCTGGAAGCGCGCGTTGATCGGCTGCGGCGGTGCTTCGTCTTCCGGGGCCAGGATCACTTCTTCGAAGTGCTGGATGATCAGGTCGCTGAGCTGGGCAATGCTCATCACCACGCGGTAGTACTGCTGCATGAAACTTTCGATGCTGGTCTTCGCGTCTTCGCCTTCAAACCCCAGCAGGGTGGCGATGGAGCGCTGGTGGTCGAACAGCAGGCGGTCTTCGGAGCGCCCGGCCAGCATGTGCAGCGCGTAGCGCACTTTCCAGAGGAATTCCTGGGAGGAGGCCAGCAGGGCGTTTTCGCTCTCCACCAGGAAGCCTTCCCCGGCCAGGGCGCGCAGGTTCAGGGTGCCGTACTGGCGACGGGCGACCCACAAAATCGTCTGGATGTCCCGCAGCCCGCCCGGGGAGCCTTTGACGTTGGGTTCCAGGTTGTATTCGGTGTCGTTGTACTTGTGGTGCCGGGCTTTCTGCTCGGCACGCTTGGCCAGGAAGAAGTCCTTGCTTGGCCACATGTGCGCGGTGCTGGTGACTTCCAGCATGCGCTGGCGCAGGCGCTCGGGGCCGGCGATGGTGCGGCTTTCCATCAGGTTGGTGATCACCGTCAGGTCGGCGCGGGCTTCCTGGGCACACTCGTCCACCGAGCGTACGCTTTGGCCGACTTCCAGGCCGATGTCCCACAACAGCGTCAGAAAACGCTCGATGGAGTCGCGAAAGATCTCGTGATCGGCGCTGTCCAGCAAGATCAGCAGGTCGATGTCGGAGTAGGGGTGCAGTTCGCCACGGCCGTAGCCGCCGACCGCCACCAGGGCGATATCGGCGTCTTCACTCCAGCTGAACTGTTCCCAGGCCTTTTGCAGGATGTTGTCGACGAACCAGGCGCGGTCCTCGATCAGCCGGCGGATATCGCGGCCGCTACGAAAGCGCCCGTCGAGCACCTCGCGGGCCTGACGAATGGCCTTCTTGAAGGCGGCGATGGGGCTGGCCTTCAGTGCCAGTTCCGCCTGGAACTGGCCACGGTCGAAGAGTTCTGGATCCACCTGGGGCATCGATCGGTTTTCCTTTCTATCTATGGGTCACAGCGTCGCTATTAGAAAACCGGTGCAAACATTACGCCGAAACGCGGGGAATCGTGTCGTCGGCACGCAGGGTGAAGATCTCGTAGCCGGTCTCGGTCACCAGCAGGGTGTGTTCCCACTGCGCCGAGAGCTTGCGGTCCTTGGTGATGGCGGTCCAGCCGTCGCCCAGCACCTTGGTGTCGGCCTTGCCCTGGTTGATCATCGGCTCGATGGTGAAGGTCATGCCTGCCTTGAGCTCCATGCCGGTGCCGGCGCGGCCGTAGTGCAGGATCTGTGGCTCTTCGTGGAACACCTTGCCGATGCCGTGGCCGCAGAACTCGCGCACCACCGAGAAGCCGTTCTTTTCAGCGTGCTTCTGGATGATTTCACCGATGTCGCCCAGGCGGCAGCCAGGCTTGACGATCTCGATGGCCTTGTACATGCATTCCTGGGTGACTTGCGACAGGCGCTCGGCCCAGACCGGCACGGTGCCGACGTGGAACATGCGGCTGGTGTCGCCGTGGTAGCCGTCCTTGATGACGGTGACGTCGATGTTCAGGGTGTCGCCGTCCTTCAGCGGCTTGTCGCCGGGAATCCCGTGGCACACCACGTGGTTGATCGAGGTGCAGATCGACTTGGGGAAACCCTTGTAGTTCAGCGGCGCAGGGATGGCCTTTTGCACGTCGACGATATAGTCGTGGCAAATGCGGTCCAGCGCTTCGGTGGTGACGCCGGGCTTGACGTGTTCGGCAATCATTTCCAGGACGTCGGCAGCCAGTTTGCCGGCAACACGCATGCCAGCGATATCTTCGGCGGTTTTGAGGGTTACGGTCATACAGGCTCTCTCTAGCGCGACGCGCTGAAATCAATACGGTTTACGGGTGTGCGACAAAAGGTTGCAGAATTCGCACAAGCCCAAAAAACGCGATTCTAGCAGACGCAAGGGTGAAACCATGAGCGTCTGGCGATCGCTTCTGTCTATAAGGATGGGGGCATTCTGGCTCTATTCAAAGGCTTAGGCAAAAGCGACTGACGGCAAATGTGATTGCGGGTTTCGTTTTTGCAAGCTCTGTGGTATAAAATGCGCCGCTTTCCGGGGATACCCCGCAAAGCTTAAATCCACACACGTGTCGACACGATGACCTGGGTGCCGGAGGCGAATGCCGCTGGTTGGTCATTGGGATACGTGGAGGCCAAACCCGACTTATTAAGGAACTATCATGTCCCAAGTCAACATGCGCGATATGCTGAAGGCCGGTGTGCACTTCGGTCACCAGACCCGTTACTGGAACCCGAAAATGGGTAAGTACATTTTCGGCGCGCGTAACAAGATCCACATCATCAACCTTGAAAAAACCCTGCCAATGTTCAACGAAGCTCTGACTTTCGTAGAGCGCCTGGCCCAGGGCAAAAACAAGATTCTGTTCGTCGGCACCAAGCGTTCCGCTGGCAAGATCGTTGCTGAAGAAGCAGCACGTTGCGGTTCGCCGTACGTCGATCACCGCTGGTTGGGCGGCATGCTGACCAACTTCAAAACCATCCGTGCTTCCATCAAGCGTCTGCGTGACCTTGAAGTGCAAGCCGAAGACGGTACTTTCGCCAAGCTGACCAAGAAAGAGGCGCTGATGCGCACTCGCGACCTGGAAAAGCTCGATCGTTCCCTGGGTGGTATCAAGGACATGGGCGGTCTGCCTGACGCACTGTTCGTTATCGACGTTGATCACGAGCGCATCGCGATCACCGAAGCCAACAAGCTGGGCATCCCGGTTATCGGCGTAGTCGATACCAACAGCAGCCCGGAAGGCGTTGACTACATCATCCCAGGCAACGATGACGCAATCCGCGCTATCCAGCTGTACATGGGTTCGATGGCTGACGCTGTAATCCGTGGTCGCAACCACGTTGCTGGCGGTACCGAGCAGTTCGTTGAAGAAGCTCCGGTAGCTGCAGCTGAGTAACTGACGCCTTGGCGTTGACTCAGTAAGCAAAAAGGGGGCTTGGCCCCCTTTTTGCCACCTCGAAAACCATTTGTCGGCAGCGCAGCTACAACATTTGTAACGTGCAGCGGCCTACAAGGGTGGTTCGGGAAGAATTGATCGCCCGTTCAATCGGGTGGAATGGTTGAAAACCTATCCAAGAGGATTTTGAAAATGGCAGAGATTACTGCAGCGTTGGTTAAAGAACTGCGTGAGCGTACCGGCGAAGGCATGATGGATTGCAAAAAGGCCTTGACCAAGGCCGGCGGCGACATCGAAAAAGCCATTGATGACATGCGTGCTTCGGGCGCCATCAAGGCTGCCAAGAAAGCAGGCAACGTCGCTGCTGAAGGCGCCATCGCAATCAAGGAAGACGGCAAATCGGCCGTTATCCTGGAAGTTAACTCGCAGACCGACTTCCTGGCCCTGCAAGACGACTTCAAGAACTTCGTCGCTGCCAGCGTTGAAAAAGCATTCGCTGACAAGCTGACCGACGCCGCTCCGCTGATCGAAGCTCAAGAAGCTGATCGTCTGGTTCTGGTGGGTAAAGTAGGCGAGAACGTTAACATTCGTCGCCTGACCCGCGTTGAAGGTGACGTTGTGGGTGCTTACCTGCACGGCAACAAGATCGGTGTTGTGGTTGCCCTGAAAGGCGGCAACGTTGAACTGGCCAAAGACATCGCTATGCACGTAGCGGCCAGCAACCCTGAATTCCTGCTGCCATCGGAAGTTTCTGCTGAAGCCATCGAACGCGAGAAAGCCGTGTTCCTGCAGCTGAACGAAGAGAAAATCAAAGGCAAGCCTGAAAACATCGTTGAAAACATGGTCAAGGGCCGTATCAGCAAGTTCCTGGCTGAGGCTTCCCTGGTTGAGCAGGCGTTCGTCAAGAACCCTGAAATCAAGGTTGGCGAACTGGCCAAGAAAGCCGGTGCTGAAATCGTTTCCTTCACCTACTACAAAGTAGGCGACGGCATCGAGAAGCCGGTCGACAACTTCGCTGAAGAAGTTGCTGCCCAGCTGGCTGCCACCAAGAAGTAAGACAGTTTTTAACTGTCGCCCAAAAGAGGCTGCCCGCTTACGCGCGCAGCCTCTTTTCAAATGGGGTGATCGATTTTTATTGGTTTCCCTTTGGAACTGGCTTACAAAGCCGTGTTCCGATGGCGCTGTGACAGCGTCAAGCTAGAGTGAACGCAGGCCGTAAACGGCTTGCCAAGAATTTTCAAAAAATACGCCGCAGGAGAGATTCGCAATGGCTCAGCAGGGCAGTGGTCATCAGGCTCGCTATAAACGCATTCTACTCAAGCTTAGCGGCGAGGCCCTGATGGGCTCGGAAGAGTTTGGGATCGATCCCAAAGTACTCGATCGCATGGCGCTGGAAGTCGGCCAACTGGTCGGTATCGGTGTCCAGGTCGGCCTGGTGATCGGCGGCGGCAACCTGTTCCGTGGCGCGGCACTCAGCGCTGCCGGCATGGATCGGGTGACAGGCGACCACATGGGCATGCTGGCCACTGTGATGAACGCCCTGGCCATGCGTGATGCGCTGGAGCGCGCCAATATCACCGCGATCGTGATGTCGGCTATTTCCATGGTTGGCGTAACGGATCACTATGATCGTCGCAAGGCCATGCGTCACCTGGATGCCAAGGAAGTCGTGATTTTTGCGGCCGGTACCGGCAACCCATTCTTTACCACCGATTCGGCAGCTTGCCTGCGTGGTATCGAGATCAACGCGGACGTGGTACTCAAGGCCACCAAGGTTGACGGTGTCTACACCGCAGACCCATTCAAAGACCCGCATGCCGAGAAGTTCGATCATCTGACTTATGATGAAGTACTGGATCGCAAGCTGGGCGTGATGGACCTGACGGCAATTTGCTTGTGCCGCGACCACAAGATGCCGCTGCGCGTATTTAACATGAACAAGCCCGGCGCCCTGCTGAACATCGTACACGGCGGCGCGGAAGGGACTCTGATCGAGGAAATCGAACAATGATCAACGAAATCAAAAAAGACGCTCAAGAGCGCATGCAAAAATCCCTGGAATCCCTGAACCATGCGTTTGGCCAGATTCGTACCGGCAAGGCCCACCCAAGCATCCTGGGCAGCGTGATGGTGCCTTACTACGGCGCTGATACCTCGATCACCCAAGTGGCCAACATCACTGTAAAAGATTCGCGCACCCTGCAAGTCGTTGCTTTCGAGCGCAACATGCTCGGCGCCGTCGACAAGGCCATCCAGAGCGCCGGTTTGAACCTCAATCCGACCAACCTGGGCGAATTGCTGCTGATCTCCATGCCTGCCCTGACCGAAGAAACCCGCAAGGGCTTCACCAAGCAGGCGCGCAGTGCAGCAGAAGACGCACGTGTTGCCGTGCGCAACATCCGTCGTGATGCCTTGGGTGACCTGAAGAAGCTGGTCAAGGACAAGGAAATCAGCGAAGACGAAGAGCGCCGTGCCGTTGCTGATATCGACAAGCTGACTAAAGATGCCGAGGCCCAGATCACCAAGGCCACGGAAGATAAAGAAAAGGACCTGATGGCCGTATAAGGGGTCAGGACGCCTTCATGGAAAAGACCAAGCAGACTGTGCCCTCCGTGGTGCCGCGCCATGTCGCGATCATCATGGACGGGAATAATCGCTGGGCGAAGAAGCGCTTTATGCCGGGCGTTGCCGGGCATAAGGCGGGTGTCGACGCTGTACGAGCCGTGATCGAGGTGTGCGCCGAGGCCAAGGTCGAAGTATTGACCCTGTTCGCGTTCTCCAGTGAAAACTGGCAGCGCCCGGCCGAGGAGGTCAGTGCCTTGATGGACCTGTTCTTCAAGGCCCTGCGCCGCGAGGCCAAGCGCCTGAACGAGAACAACATCAGCCTGCGTATCATCGGTGACCGTTCGCGGTTTCATCCGGAGCTGCAGGCGGCCATGCGCGAAGCCGAGGCGATCACTGCCGGCAGCAACCGTTTTGTGCTGCAGATCGCAGCCAACTACGGCGGCCAGTGGGATATTGCCCAGGCCGCGCAGCGTCTGGCGCGGGAAGTGCAGGCCGGCCATCTGCGCCCGGAAGACATCACCCCCGAACTCTTGCAAACCTGCCTGGTGACCGGCGACCTGCCGTTGCCGGACCTGTGCATTCGTACCGGTGGCGACCATCGCATCAGCAACTTCCTGTTGTGGCAGTTGGCCTATACCGAACTGTACTTCTCCGACCTGTTCTGGCCGGACTTCAAACACGATGCCATGCGCAATGCGCTGGCCGATTTCGCTTCCCGTCAGCGTCGCTTCGGTAAAACGAGCGAGCAGATCGAAGCTGGAGCCCGGGTTTAATGCTTAAACAACGAATCATCACGGCGCTGATCCTGCTGCCTATTGCCCTGTGCGGGTTTTTCCTGCTTGAAGGTGCGAACTTCGCGCTGTTCATCGGCCTGGTTGTGACCCTGGGTGCCTGGGAATGGGCGCGCCTGGCGGGTTTCGCCGCGCAGTTGCCTCGTGTGGTGTATGCCGCTGTCGTGGCGTTGTTGATGTTCCTGATGTACATCCTGCCGGACGTGGCGCCCTGGGTGCTGGGTGCGGCGGTGTTGTGGTGGGCGTTGGCGACCTATCTGGTGCTGACCTATCCGGGCACCAGCAGTCATTGGTCCAGTGTCGCCTGCAAGCTGGTGATTGGCCTTTTGATTCTGTTGCCTGCCTGGCAGGGCCTGGTCTACATCAAGCACATGCAACTGGGTAACTGGCTGATCATGGCGGTGATGGTTCTGGTGTGGGGTGCCGATATCGGCGCCTATTTCTCCGGGCGTGCCTTCGGCAAGCGCAAGCTGGCGCCGGCGGTCAGTCCGGGCAAAAGCTGGGAAGGCGTATATGGCGGCCTGGCGTTGACCCTGGTGATTACCGTGGTGGTCGGTGTGGTGCGTGGCTGGACCGTCAAGGAAATGCTCCTGGGCCTGGTGGGCGCAGCCGTGGTGGTGTTCATCTCGGTGGTCGGTGACCTGACCGAAAGCATGTTCAAGCGCCAGGCCGGGATCAAGGACAGCAGTAACCTGCTGCCGGGTCACGGTGGCGTGCTGGACCGTATCGACAGCCTGACGGCCGCGATCCCGATCTTTGCCGTACTGCTGTGGATGGCTGCCTCGTGAGCCGCCTGCAACAGGTAACCGTGCTGGGCGCTACCGGCTCGGTGGGGCTAAGCACCCTGGATGTGATTGCCCGTCATCCCGAGCGTTATCAAGTATTCGCCTTGACCGGTTTCAGTCGCCTGAGTGAACTGCTGGCACTGTGTGTGCGGCACGCGCCGCAATACGCAGTAGTGCCCGAAGCGGCAGTTGCACGTGGTTTGCAGGATGACTTGCGCGCTGCGGGCCTGGCGACTCAGGTATTGGTGGGGGAGGAGGGGTTGTGCCAGGTTTCGGCAGACCCTGAGGTCGACACCGTGGTTGCGGCGATTGTCGGCGCTGCCGGCTTGCGCCCGACCCTGGCGGCCGTTGATGCGGGCAAGAAGATTCTGCTGGCCAACAAAGAAGCCCTGGTGATGTCCGGGGCACTCTTCATGCAGGCGGTGCGCAAGAGCGGCGCCGTGCTGTTGCCGCTCGACAGCGAGCACAACGCGATTTTCCAATGCATGCCTGGTGATTTCGCCCGCGGGTTGAGCCAGGTCGGCGTGCGCCGGATTCTGCTGACAGCCTCCGGTGGTCCGTTCCGGCAGGCGCCGCTGGCCGATCTGGAGCATGTTTCTCCCGATCAGGCGTGCGCTCACCCGAACTGGTCCATGGGGCGCAAGATCTCGGTGGATTCAGCGAGCATGATGAACAAGGGCCTGGAGCTGATTGAGGCCTGCTGGTTGTTCGATGCCCGGCCGGACCAGGTCGAGGTGGTGATCCACCCGCAAAGTGTGATTCATTCCCTGGTGGACTATGTGGATGGCTCGGTATTGGCCCAACTGGGCAATCCGGACATGCGTACGCCGATCGCCAATGCCCTGGCATGGCCTGAGCGGATTGACTCGGGTGTTGCGCCGTTGGATCTGTTTGCCATTGCCCGTCTGGACTTCGAAGCGCCCGACGAGCAACGCTTCCCTTGCCTGCGTCTTGCGCGGCAAGCTGCGGAGGCGGGTAACAGTGCCCCGGCGATGCTGAATGCGGCCAATGAAGTGGCTGTGGCGGCGTTTCTGGACCGGCGCATCCGCTTTCCGCAGATCGCGGGTATCATCGAGGACGTTTTGAGCCTTGAGCCCGTCGTCCCGGTGAATGATCTGGGCGCGGTGTTCGAAGCGGATGCAAAGGCCCGGGCCTTGACCGAGCAGTGGTTGAGCCGCAATACGCGTTAGCCTCTGGGTGTGTTCAAGCCTTCAGGCACTGGATTGAAATGCGGAGAAATTAGATGAGTGCGCTCTACATGATTGTCGGCACCCTGGTTGCTCTGGGTGTGCTGGTTACCTTCCACGAGTTCGGCCATTTCTGGGTCGCGCGTCGTTGCGGCGTCAAGGTACTGCGCTTTTCCGTAGGCTTCGGCATGCCGTTGCTGCGCTGGCACGACCGTCGTGGCACCGAGTTCGTAATTGCGGCCATTCCATTGGGCGGCTACGTCAAGATGCTCGACGAGCGCGAAGGCGAAGTGCCGGCTGATCAGTTGGATCAATCCTTCAACCGCAAGACCGTTCGTCAGCGCATCGCCATCGTCGCGGCAGGCCCGATCGCGAATTTCCTGTTGGCGATGGTGTTCTTCTGGGTCCTGGCCATGTTGGGCAGCCAGCAGGTGCGTCCGGTGATCGGTGCCGTCGAGGCCGACAGCATGGCGGCGAAGGCCGGCCTGACTGCCGGGCAAGAAATTGTTGCAGTTGATGGCGAGCCAACCACCGGCTGGGGTGCCGTCAATTTGCAGTTGGTGCGTCGCCTGGGTGAAAGCGGCATCGTGAAACTGGTGGTGCGCGATCAGGATTCCACCACCGAAACCTCGCGCGAGCTGGCCCTGGATCACTGGCTGAAAGGCTCCGATGAGCCTGACCCGATCAAATCCCTGGGCATTCGCCCATGGCGTCCGGCCTTACCGCCGGTGCTGGCGGAGCTGGATCCGAAGGGGCCGGCCCAGGCCGCGGGTCTGAAAACCGGTGATCGCCTGCTGGCCCTCGATGGCCAGGCGCTGAGTGACTGGCAGCAGGTGGTCGACCTGGTGCGTGTACGCCCTGATACCAAAATTGTGCTGAAAGTTGAGCGCGATGGTGCTCAAATCGACGTCCCTGTGACCCTGGCGGTTCGTGGGGAAGCCAAGGCGGCCGGGGGTTACCTGGGGGCCGGCGTCAAAGGTGTCGATTGGCCACCTTCGATGGTTCGAGAGGTCAGCTTCGGGCCGTTGGCGGCGATTGGCGAGGGTGCGAGACGCACCTGGACCATGAGTGTGCTGACCCTCGATTCCCTCAAGAAAATGTTGTTCGGCGAGCTCTCGGTAAAAAACTTGAGTGGACCGATAACCATTGCTAAAGTGGCGGGCGCTTCTGCCCAGTCGGGCGTTGTAGATTTCCTGAATTTCCTGGCTTATCTGAGTATTAGCCTTGGGGTTCTGAATTTGTTGCCCATTCCAGTATTGGATGGGGGGCATCTGTTGTTTTATCTGGTCGAGTGGGCGCGTGGTCGCCCCTTGTCGGATCGGGTGCAGGGTTGGGGGATACAGATCGGTATCAGTTTGGTGGTCGGGGTGATGTTATTAGCCCTGGTCAACGATCTGGGACGACTGTAACGCTTCGCTGAATTGCGAATCTGCCGCATTTTGCGGCAGTTTGTTTATTGCCAGTTGGAATAAGAAAGGACTTCATGAAACGTCTGCTGCTAACTGCGGTTCTCACCGTATTGATGATCGCCGAAGTTCACGCCGAGTCCTTCACCATCTCCGATATTCGCGTCAACGGCCTCCAGCGGGTTTCCGCGGGTAGCGTCTTTGGTGCCTTGCCGTTGAACGTCGGGGAACAGGCTGATGACCGTCGCCTGGTGGAATCCACTCGTGCGCTGTTCAAAACCGGGTTCTTTCAAGATATCCAACTGGGTCGCGAAGGTAACGTCCTCGTCATCACTGTCGTCGAGCGACCTTCTGTCGCCAGTATCGAGATCGAAGGCAACAAGGCGATCTCCACTGAGGACTTGATGAAAGGCCTCAAGCAATCCGGCCTTGCCGAAGGCGAGATCTTCCAGCGTGCCACCCTCGAAGGCGTGCGTAACGAACTGCAACGCCAGTACGTTGCCCAGGGTCGTTACTCGGCTACCGTCGAGACCGAAGTGGTGCCGCAACCGCGTAACCGCGTCGGCCTGAAGGTCAACATCAACGAAGGCACCGTGGCGGCCATCCAGCACATCAACGTGGTGGGTAACACCAAGTTTGCTGATGACGACCTGATCGACCTGTTCGAACTCAAGACCACCAACTGGCTGTCGTTCTTCAAGAACGATGACAAGTATGCCCGTGAAAAACTCTCCGGTGACCTGGAGCGCCTGCGTTCCTACTACCTGGACCGCGGCTATATCAACATGGATATCGCTTCGACCCAGGTGTCCATCACCCCGGACAAGAAGCACGTCTATATCACTGTCAACGTCAACGAAGGCGAGAAGTACAAGGTTCGTGACGTCAAGCTCAGCGGCGACTTGAAAGTGCCTGAAGACCAGGTCAAGTCCCTGTTGCTGGTGCAGAAGGACCAGGTGTTCTCGCGCAAGCTGATGACCACCACCTCCGAGCTGATCACCCGTCGCCTGGGTAACGAAGGCTATACCTTCGCCAACGTCAACGGCGTACCGACCCCGCACGACGAAGACCACACCGTGGACATCACCTTCGTTGTAGACCCGGGCAAGCGTGCCTACGTGAACCGCATCAACTTCCGTGGCAACACCAAGTCTGCCGACGAAGTGCTGCGCCGCGAAATGCGTCAGATGGAAGGTGGCTGGGCGTCGACTTACCTGATCGACCAGTCCAAGGTTCGCCTCGAGCGCCTGGGCTTCTTTAAGGAAGTCAACGTTGAAACCCCGGCTGTACCGGGTGTGGATGACCAGGTTGACGTGAACTACGCCGTAGAAGAGCAAGCCTCCGGTTCGATTACCGCCAGTGTCGGTTTCGCCCAGAGTGCCGGCCTGATCCTCGGTGGTTCGATCACCCAGAACAACTTCCTCGGTACCGGTAACAAGGTTTCCATCGGCCTGACCCGAAGCGAATACCAGAGCCGCTATAACTTCGGTTATGTCGACCCCTACTGGACTGCTGACGGCGTGAGCCTGGGCTACAACGCCTTCTATCGCACAACCGACTACAAAGACCTCGACGTTGACGTTGCAAGCTATGCAATCGACAGCTTCGGTGTTGGTGCCAACATTGGTTACCCGATCAGTGAGACCTCGCGTCTGACCTTCGGCCTGACCGCGCAGCAGGACAAGATCAAGACCGGTGTGTACACCGTGGATGAGATCTTCAACTTCGTGCGTAAAGAAGGCGACCAGTTCCTGAACTTCAAGGCTTCGGCCGGTTGGTCGGAATCGACCCTGAACAAAGGTGTACTGGCGACCCGTGGCCATTCCCAGAGCCTGACTCTGGAAGCCACCACGCCGGGCAGCGACCTGTCGTTCTTCAAACTCGACTACCGTGGCCAGTTGTTCCAGCCATTGAGCGAAAACTACACCATGCGCCTGCACACCGAATTGGGTTATGGCGATGGTTATGGTTCGACCAGCGGCTTGCCGTTCTATGAGAACTACTATGCGGGTGGTTTCAACTCGGTACGTGGTTTCAAGGACAGCACCTTGGGTCCTCGTGGTACCCCAAGCCGTGGCGTGGGTGTGACCGGTAACCAGGGGACTGTGGCTGACTCGGACAACGACCCGCTGCCATTCGGTGGTAACGTGCTGATCCAGGGTGGTGCTGAGATTCTGTTCCCGCTGCCATTCGTTAAAGATCAACGTTCCCTGCGTACTTCGGTCTTCTGGGATGTGGGTAACGTGTTCGACTCCAAGTGCGAACAGGTCACCAACCCGAATGGCTCGAAGTCCAACACGCAGTGCAACGACGTGAGCTTCAGCAACCTGGCAAGCTCTGTCGGTGTCGGTGTGACCTGGGTTACCGCGCTTGGCCCATTGAGCTTTGCTCTGGCCATGCCGGTCAAGAAACCGGATAACGCTGAAACCCAGATTTTCCAATTCTCCCTCGGCCAGACGTTCTAAGCGTCTGACCCAAGATAACGACAACGGATTCTGTAGGAGTGCATCGTGCGTAAGTTGACTCAATTGGTTCTCCTGGCGACTGTCCTGGTAGCGACCCCGGCCTTTGCCGAAATGAAAATTGCCGTTCTGAACTATCAGATGGCGCTGCTGGAATCCGATGCGGCCAAGAAATATGCCGTAGATGCCGAGAAGAAATTCGGTCCTCAACTGACCAAGCTCAAGACGCTGGAAAGCAGCGCCAAGGGCATCCAGGATCGTCTGGTAGCCGGTGGCGACAAGATGCAGCAAGGCGAGCGCGAGCGTCTGGAGCTTGAATTCAAGCAAAAGGCCCGTGACTACCAGTTCCAGTCCAAGGAGCTGAACGAAGCCAAGGCTGTTGCCGACCGCGAAATGCTCAAGCAGCTGAAGCCGAAACTCGACAGCGCTGTGGAAGAAGTCATCAAGAAAGGTGCCTTTGACCTGGTATTCGAACGCGGTGCGGTCATCGACGTTAAACCTCAGTACGACATCACCCGTCAGGTGATCGAGCGCATGAATCAGCTGAAGTAAGCCATGACTGCGACTATCAAGCTCGGCCAATTGGCCGAGTTCCTGGGGGCCACCTTGCGTGGCTCCGCGGAGAAGGAAATCACTGGGCTAGCCACCTTGCAGGAGGCTGGCCCAGCTCAGTTGAGCTTCCTGGCAAACCCCCAATACCGTAAATACCTGGGCGAAAGCCGCGCCGCAGCCGTGCTGCTGAAGGCCGCTGACGCCGAAGGTTTTGCCGGGGACGCGCTGGTTGTTGCCGATCCGTACCTGGCGTATGCCCGGGTGTCGCACCTGTTCGATCCGAAACCCAAGGCCCCCGCCGGTATCCATCCGACGGCGGTGATCGCCGATGACGCTCAGGTTGACCCTGCCGCGAGCATCGGTGCTTTTGTGGTGATTGAAAGCGGTGCACGCATCGGGGCGGGTGTAACGCTGGGTGCCCAGTGTTTTATCGGCGCGCGCAGCGAGATTGGTGCCGGTGGCTGGCTGGCTCCGCGTGTGACCCTGTACCACGATGTGCGTATCGGTGAGCGTGTGGTGATTCAGTCCGGTGCCGTGATTGGCGGCGAGGGCTTCGGCTTCGCCAACTCGAAGGGTGTCTGGCACAAGATTGCCCAAGTGGGCGGCGTGTTGATTGGCGATGACGTTGAAATTGGCGTCAACACTGCCGTTGACCGCGGGGCCCTGGCCGATACCGTCATTGGTAACGGCGTGAAACTGGATAACCAGATTCAGATCGCCCACAACGTGCAGATTGGCGATCACACCGCCATGGCCGCCTGCGTGGGGATCTCCGGCAGCACCAGGATCGGCAAGCATTGCATGCTCGCCGGGGGTGTTGGCCTGGTGGGCCATATCGAAGTGTGCGACAACGTATTCATCACCGGCATGACCATGGTGACCCATTCGATTACCGAGCCTGGGTCCTATTCATCCGGTACGGCCATGCAGCCTGCGGCCGAATGGCGCAAGAGCGCGGCGCGTCTGAGGCAGCTCGACGATATCGCTCGGCGCCTGAAACATCTGGAAAAGCGTGTTGGGGACGTGACCCCTGACGGTAATGCTTCATCAGATGGCTGATACCATTTCCATATCAAGTGTGCACAGCCGCTAGACTGCCTCCTTGATTTGCTAGAGGGGCGTGCCTTAGTCCGCACGCTCCCAATCTTTATTACAGGCTTCCCCCCGAAATGATGGACATCAACGAGATTCGCGAATACCTGCCTCACCGTTACCCGTTCCTGCTGGTGGACCGGGTCACGGACCTCAATGTTGAGGAAAAGCGCATTCGTGCCTACAAGAATGTCAGCATCAACGAACCGTTCTTCAACGGTCACTTCCCTGCGCATCCCATCATGCCAGGCGTATTGATCATCGAAGCGATGGCCCAGGCTGCCGGTATCCTTGGTTTCAAAATGCTCGACCTGAAGCCTGCCGATGGCACGCTCTACTATTTCGTGGGCTCTGACAAACTGCGCTTCCGCAACCCGGTAACTCCGGGTGACCAGTTGATCCTTGAAGCCAAGTTCATCAGCTGCAAGCGCCAGATCTGGAAGTTCGAATGCCAGGCCTCGGTCGACGGCAAGCCGGTGTGCTCGGCTGAAATCATCTGTGCGGAACGCAAACTATGAGTTTGATTGACCCTCGCGCAATCATCGATCCGACGGCCGTACTGGCCGCCGACGTTGAGGTCGGCCCTTGGTCGATCGTCGGCGCAGGTGTGGAAATCGGCGAGGGGACAGTCATCGGGCCGCATGTGATCCTCAAAGGCCCGACGAGGATTGGCAAACACAATCGTATCTATCAGTTCTCATCGATAGGCGAAGACACCCCGGACATGAAGTACAAGGGTGAAGAAACACGTCTGGTAATCGGTGATCACAACATCATCCGTGAAGGCGTGACCATTCACCGCGGTACCGTCCAGGACCGTGCCGAGACTACCCTGGGTGACCACAACCTGGTGATGGCTTATGCGCATATCGGTCATGACAGCGTAATCGGCAACCATTGCATCCTGGTCAACAACACTGCGTTGGCCGGCCATGTGCACGTTGACGATTGGGCGATCCTGTCCGGCTTTACCCTGGTGCATCAGTACTGCCATATCGGCGCCCACAGCTTTTCCGGCATGGGTACCGCCATCGGCAAGGACGTTCCGGCGTTCGTCACCGTGTTCGGCAACCCGGCCGAGGCCCGCAGCATGAACTTCGAAGGCATGCGCCGTCGGGGCTTCAGCGAAGACGCGATCCACGCCCTGCGCCGCGCCTACAAGGTGGTTTACCGCCAGGGGCTGACGGTCGACCAGGCCTTGATCGAACTGACGGAGCCAGCCGCATTGTTTCCGGAAGTCGCGATATTCCGTGACTCTATCCAGTCGTCGACTCGCGGCATCACCCGCTGATCATGGCCAGGCTGCGTATAGCGTTGGTGGCCGGAGAAGCTTCCGGCGATATTCTCGGTGCAGGCTTGATGCGGGCCCTCAAGCTCCAGCATCCGGCGGTTGAATTCATCGGTGTCGGCGGTCCGCTGATGCAGGCTGAAGGCCTCACGTCCTACTTTCCCATGGAGCGCTTGTCGGTCATGGGGCTGGTGGAAGTGTTGGGTCGGTTACGTGAGCTGCTGGCTCGCCGCAAAAAGCTGATCCAGACCCTGATCGAAGAAAAGCCCGACGTCTTTATCGGAATCGACGCTCCGGACTTCACCCTCAATATCGAACTCAAGTTGCGTCAGGCCGGGATCAAGACCGTGCATTACGTCAGCCCGTCCGTGTGGGCGTGGCGGCAAAAGCGCGTGCTGAAGATTCGCGAAGGCTGCGACCTGATGCTGACCCTGCTGCCCTTCGAGGCCCGGTTCTACGAAGAGAAGGGCGTGCCGGTGCGGTTTGTCGGGCACACCCTGGCCGACACCATTCCGCTTCAGGCCGACCGTGCTGCGGCGCGTGCCGAACTGGGTTTGCCCGAAGGTCCGCTGGTGGCCTTGATGCCGGGGAGCCGTGGCGGCGAAGTCGGTCGTCTCGGCGCACTGTTTTTTGATGCAGCCGAACGCCTGCAGGCGCTGAAGCCGGGTGTGCGCTTCGTATTGCCATGTGCCAGTCCTCAGCGCCGTGCACAAATTGAAGAATTGCTGGTAGGGCGCAACTTGCCGTTGACCCTGCTCGACGGCGGCTCGCACCTGGCACTGGCGGCGTGCGATGCGGTGCTGATCGCCTCCGGCACTGCGACCCTGGAAGCCTTGCTCTACAAACGGCCGATGGTCGTGGCCTATCGCTTGTCGCCGCTGACCTACTGGATTCTCAAGCGTATGGTCAAAAGCCCCTACATCTCCCTGCCGAATTTGCTGGCCCAGCGTCTGTTGGTGCCCGAGTTGTTGCAGGACGATGCGACGCCTGAGGCGTTGGCGCAAACCATGCTTCCGTTGATCGATGGCGGCGAAGAGCAGACCCGTGGTTTCGACGAAATCCACCGCACCTTGCGCCGTGATGCGTCGAACCAGGCGGCGGACGCTGTGCTGACCTTGATCGGCCATAAACAGGAAACCCTATGAAGACGCAAATGGGCCTGGATTTCAGCCTGGTCGCCGATGCCCTTGATCTGGTTGCCGGTGTTGACGAAGTCGGTCGCGGCCCGCTGTGCGGCGCAGTCGTCACCGCCGCAGTGATTCTCGACCCGACCCGCCCGATCCTCGGCCTGAACGATTCGAAGAAACTTACCGAGGCCCGTCGTGAAAAGCTCTATGACGAGATCTGTGAGAAAGCCCTGAGCTGGCACATCGCCCGGGCTGAGGTCGAAGAAATCGACGAACTGAACATCCTGCACGCCACCATGCTGGCCATGCAGCGCGCTATTGAAGGCCTGCACATCACGCCCAAAATGGCGATGATCGACGGCAACCGCTGCCCGAAGCTGACGATGCCGGCTGAAGCGGTGGTCAAGGGTGATAGCAAGGTGCCGGCGATTGCCGCTGCATCGATCCTGGCCAAGGTCAGCCGTGACCGTGAAATGGCGGCTTTCGAATTGATCTATCCCGGCTACGGGATTGGTGGCCATAAGGGTTACCCGACGCCCGTTCATCTGGAAGCTTTGGCTCGCCTGGGCCCGACCCCGATCCACCGCCGCTCGTTTGCCCCGGTTCGCCAGGCTTTCGAGGCTCGGGAAAGCCTGATCGAGGTTTAGCAGCAAGGCTGATGTTTTTGCCAAGGCCCGGTACAATCCGGGCCTTGTTGTCTCCACGTTTTGTACAGGATCACTATGCCGGCTTCATTCGTTCACCTGCGCCTGCACACTGAATACTCCCTGGTCGACGGCCTGGTACGGATCAAACCCCTGGTCAAAACCCTGGTGGGCATGAACATGCCTGCCGTGGCGGTGACCGACCAGAACAACATGTGTTCCCTGGTCAAGTTCTACAAGGCCGCCATGGGCGCCGGCATCAAGCCGATCTGCGGTGCCGACCTGTGGCTGTCGAACAAGGACCCGGATAACCCACTGAGCCGCATCAGCCTGTTGGCGATGAACGGCGTGGGTTACCGCAACCTCACCGAACTGATTTCCCGTGGCTTTATCGATGGCCAGCGCAACGGCTCGATCATCATCGAGCGCGAGTGGGTGGCCGAAGCCAGCGAAGGGCTGATCATGCTCTCGGCGGCCAAAGAGGGTGAAATCGGTATCGCGCTGTTGGGCGGCAATCCTCATGAGGCTGAAGTGCTCGCCCGTGAGTGGATGGAGGTGTTCCCCAACCGTTTCTACCTGGAAATCCAGCGCACCAACCGCCCCAACGATGAAGAGCAGTTGCACGCCGCCGTGGCCCTGGCTGAAAAGCTTGGCGCGCCGCTGGTGGCGACCAACGATGTGCGCTTTATCAAGAAGGAAGACTTCGAGGCCCACGAAACCCGCGTATGCATCGGCGAAGGCCGGGCGCTGGACGATCCGCGCCGCTCGAAGAACTACAGCGAAGAGCAGTACCTCAAAAGCGCCGATGAAATGGCCGAGCTGTTCAGTGACCTGCCCGAGGCCCTGGAAAACTCCGTCGAAATTGCCAAGCGCTGCAATATTGAAGTGAAGCTGGGCAAGCACTTCCTGCCCAACTTCCCGATTCCCGATGGCATGACCATCGACGAGTATTTCCGCAAGGTCTCGTTCGACGGTTTGGAGGAACGCCTGAGCGTCCTGCTGCCCAAGGACACCACTGAAGATTATGAAGCCAAGCGCCAGGTCTACGTCGACCGCCTGAATTTCGAGCTGGATATCATTATCCAGATGGGGTTCCCCGGTTACTTCCTGATCGTAATGGACTTTATCCAGTGGGCCAAAAGCAACGGCGTGCCGGTGGGGCCTGGCCGTGGATCGGGTGCTGGGTCGCTGGTGGCCTATGTGCAGAAGATCACCGACCTCGACCCGCTGGAATACGACCTGCTGTTCGAACGTTTCCTTAACCCGGAACGGGTATCGATGCCCGACTTCGACGTCGACTTCTGCATGGATGGTCGCGACCGGGTTATTGAGTACGTGGCCGAGAAATACGGGCGCAACGCGGTAAGCCAGATCATCACCTTCGGTTCCATGGCGGCGAAAGCGGTAATTCGCGACGTGGCCCGGGTACAGGGCAAGTCCTACGGCCTGGCTGACCGCCTGTCGAAGATGATTCCGTTTGAAGTCGGCATGACCCTGGAAAAAGCCTACGAGCAGGAAGAAATCCTGCGGGACTTCATCAAGGTCGATGAAGAAGCGGCTGAAATCTGGGACATGGCGCGCAAGCTCGAAGGCGTGGTGCGTAACGTCGGTAAACACGCCGGTGGTGTAGTAATCGCGCCTACCAAGCTGACCGACTTTTCGCCGATCTATTGCGACGAAGAAGGCGACGGCCTGGTAACCCAGTTCGACAAGGACGACGTGGAGGCGGCCGGCCTGGTGAAGTTCGACTTCCTCGGCCTGCGTACCCTGACGATCATCGACTGGGCGCTGAAGACCATCAACCGCGACCGCGCCAAGGTCAATGAGCCACCGCTGGATATCGCGTTTATCCCGCTGGATGACAAGCCGACCTACAGCCTGCTGCAAAAAGCCGAAACCACGGCCGTGTTCCAGCTTGAATCCCGCGGCATGAAAGAGCTGATCAAAAAGCTCAAGCCCGACTGCCTGGAAGACTTGATCGCACTGGTGGCCCTGTTCCGTCCGGGCCCGCTGCAATCGGGCATGGTGGATGACTTCATCAACCGTAAGCACGGGCGTGCCGAGCTGGCTTACCCGCACTCCGACTACCAGTACGAAGGTCTCAAGCCGGTACTGGCACCGACCTACGGCATCATCCTGTATCAAGAACAGGTGATGCAGATTGCCCAGGTCATGGCCGGCTATACCCTCGGCGGCGCGGACATGCTGCGTCGAGCCATGGGTAAGAAAAAGCCCGAGGAAATGGCCAAGCAGCGCGGTGGCTTCATTGAAGGTTGCGCCACCAACAACATCGATGCCGACCTGGCCGGTAACATCTTCGACCTGGTGGAAAAGTTCGCCGGTTACGGCTTCAACAAATCCCACTCTGCCGCCTATGGCCTGGTGTCTTACCAGACTGCGTGGCTGAAGGCTCACTACCCGGCGCCGTTCATGGCGGCGGTACTGTCTGCGGATATGCACAACACCGACAAGGTCGTGACCTTGATCGAGGAAGTGCGCACCATGAAGCTGCGCCTCGACGCGCCGGACGTGAACACTTCCGAGTTCAAGTTCACGGTGAACGACGAAGGCCGCATCATCTATGGCCTCGGCGCGATCAAGGGCGTGGGCGAAGGCCCGGTGGAGGCGATTACCGAAGCGCGTCAGGACGGGCCGTTCAAGGACCTGTTCGATTTCTGCGCCCGGGTCGACCTCAAGCGCATCAACAAACGTACTCTGGATGGCTTGATCCGCAGCGGCGCCCTGGATCGCCTGGGCCCGTACTTCCATGACGAGCCGAAGGCGTACCAGGCCAATATCGACCGCAACCGCGCGGTATTGCTGACCGCCATGGAAGAAGCGATCAAGGCCGCCGAGCAGACCGCACGCACCCACGACAGCGGCCACGCCGACCTGTTTGGCGGGCTGTTCGTCGAAGAAGATGCCGACGTCTACGCCAACCATCGCAAGGCCAAGGAGCTGACCCTCAAGGAACGCCTCAAGGGTGAGAAAGACACCCTGGGCCTGTACCTCACCGGTCACCCGATTGACGAATATGAAGGTGAAATCCGGCGTTTCGCCCGCCAGCGCATCATCGACCTGAAGCCGGCGCGGGATACCCAGACCGTCGCAGGCATGATCATCGCGCTGCGGGTGATGAAGAATAAAAAGGGCGACAAGATGGGTTTCATCACCCTCGACGACCGCTCGGGCCGGATCGAAGCCTCGCTGTTTGCCGATGCCTTCCATTCCGCCCAGTCGCTGTTGCAGACCGACGCGATGGTGGTGGTGGAAGGGGAGGTCAGCAACGACGACTTCTCCGGCGGCCTGCGCCTGCGGATCAAGCGCGTGATGAGCATGGAAGATGCTCGCACCAACCTGGCCGAAAGCCTGCGCCTGAAGGTCAAGACCGATGCGCTCAAAGGTGATCAGCTACGCTGGTTGGGTGACTTGCTTAAACGCCACCGTGGCGCCTGCCCGGTGACCATGGAGTACACCGGCAACGACGCCAAGGCGATGTTGCAGTTTGGTGAGACGTGGCGAATTGACCCCGCCGATGGCTTGATTCAAGCATTGCGTGACCAGTTCGGGCGTGACAACGTCTTCCTCCAATACCGTTGACGGTCAGGCAGTACGAAGATCGCCTGATCTCGACCGAACATTTAATCTCGACCTAACCGCGCCTCTCCCTTAAGGTAGGGCGCGAATAGACAACCGGCTGGCCAGGCACTCCTTGGCCGTCGACCCAAGACGGACGCTTATGAACCCGAATTTTCTTGATTTCGAACAGCCGATCGCTGACCTGCAAGCCAAGATCGAAGAGCTGCGCCTGGTCGGCAATGACAATTCGCTGAATATCGGCGATGAAATCGCTCGCCTGCAAGACAAGAGCAGCACGCTTACCGAAGACATCTTCGGCAAGCTGACCAGCTGGCAGATCGCGCGCCTGGCCCGCCACCCGCGCCGTCCGTACACCCTGGACTACATCGACCATATCTTTACCGAGTTCGATGAGCTGCACGGCGACCGTCACTTCTCCGACGATGCCGCCATCGTGGGCGGTATCGCTCGCCTGGACGACCAGCCAGTGATGGTCATCGGTCACCAGAAAGGCCGTGAAGTGCGCGAGAAAGTCCGCCGCAACTTCGGCATGCCGCGCCCTGAAGGCTACCGCAAGGCCTGTCGCCTGATGGAAATGGCCGAGCGCTTCAAGATGCCGATCCTGACCTTCATCGACACCCCGGGGGCCTACCCGGGTATCGACGCTGAAGAGCGCAACCAGAGCGAAGCGATTGCCTGGAACCTGCGGGTGATGGCTCGCCTGAAGACGCCAATCATCGCTACCGTGATCGGCGAAGGCGGTTCCGGCGGCGCATTGGCGATTGGCGTCTGCGACCAGCTGAACATGCTGCAATATTCCACCTACGCGGTGATCTCGCCGGAAGGTTGCGCCTCGATCCTGTGGAAAACCGCCGAGAAGGCACCGGATGCCGCGGAGGCCATGGGCATCACTGCCGATCGCCTGAAAGGCCTGGGTATCGTGGACAAAGTGATCGCCGAGCCATTGGGCGGCGCCCACCGTGACCCGGCTGCCGCTGCCGCGACCATTCGTGCCGAACTCAGCTCGCAACTGGCGATGCTCAAGAAGTTCGACAACGAGGCGCTGCTGGCCCGTCGTTACGAGCGACTGATGAGCTACGGTCTCTAAGCCGACGCGTTACTAAATGTGGGAGCTGGCTTGTGTGGGAGCGGGCTTGCTCGCGAAGGCGGTGATTCAGTCAAGATAGTTGGCGACTGACACACTGCATTCGCGAGCAAGCCCGCTCCCACATTTGCCTTGTGTATGCTGGGTTATCGCATTCCAGATTGATGGCGTACTTTGCTATGAAGCCCACGTTAACCGCCAAGCTCCTGCAAGCCGTCGCGCCCTGGCGCTGCGCCCCGGCCTGGCATATCGCCTTCTCCGGCGGCCTCGACTCCACCGTCCTGCTGCACCTCCTGGCCACGCGGGCCAAAATCGACAAGCTCCCGCCACTCAGCGCTATCCATGTTCATCATGGGCTGCAAGCTGCGGCGGATGCGTGGCCGGCCCATTGCCAGTTCGTGTGCGACGCCTTGGGCGTGCCTTTGCGGGTGATCCGCGTGCAGGTGCAACCTGGCGCGAGCCTGGAGCGCGCGGCCCGTGACGCGCGGTATCAGGCGTTTGCCGAGGTCATCGGGGCGGGGGAGTTGCTGGTCACGGGCCAGCACCGTGACGATCAGGCAGAAACCTTACTGTTTCGGCTGTTGCGTGGGGCTGGCGTGCGTGGCCTGGCGGCAATGCCCGCGCAGCGCCCTTTGGCAGATGGCTATCTGGTGCGACCCTTGTTGGATGTGTCTCGCGCCGAGCTTGAAGCCTACGCCCGTGAACATCAATTGACCTGGATCGAAGACCCGTCGAACGCTGATCCGCGTTTCTCCCGCAATTACCTGCGCCACCATGTTTTCCCGCAGTTGACCGAACGTTGGCCCCAAGCCGTCAGCACCATGGCCCGCTGCGCCGAACATCTGAGCGAAGCCCACGGCTTGCTCGACGAACTGGCGCAGATGGACCTGCTGGCCGCCAGCCAGCACCCGGTGTTTCCCTGGCTGGCATTGCCTTCGCTGACCCTTGAACCGCTTGCCGCGCTCTCCGAGGCCCGCCAGCGCAACGCACTTAGGCACTGGCTGACACCGCTGACACGCTTGCCCGATAGCGACCACTGGACCGGCTGGGCGACCTTGCGCGACGCCAAACACGATGCACAGCCACTGTGGCGCCTGGCCGACGGTCAATTGCACCGTTGTGGTGGGCTTATCTGGTGGTTACCTGCCAGTTGGTCGGAATTTTCTGACGCATCGGTGAGCTGGCCGCACCCGCAAAACCCACTACAGTTACCCGGTAACGGCCAAGTGCGCTTCAGCGGCAGTGCACCCGAAGGCCCCCTGAGCATCCGTTATCGCCAGGGCGGTGAAATCATGGAATTGCCAGGCCGGGGCCGGCGCGACCTGAAGCGCTTGCTTAACGAAAGTGCGGTGCCAGGCTTCATCCGTGGCAGATTGCCGCTGCTGTATCAGGGCCAGCAATTGCTGGCTGTGGCCAACCTGCCGGGGCTTGCGGCGGGTGGCGGTACCGGCTGGCAATTACATTGGATGCCACCAACCTGCGATCAAGGTTTGAGCTGATAGAGCCTTTCCGGTAGACTACGCTCCCTTCTTGATACAACTTCTGTGGATTCGCCTGAATCGCAGCAGTTGCCGATTACCAAGCAGTCTTTGCTGGGCGATTCCAAAAAATGTGTAGCGATCAACGTACCGGTGTTTCATTGCTGGTCTGTCACAACGCGGCGGTTTTTTTGAAAGGTGCACTGTGATTAATGCAGGTGATCGGGGGCTTCGGCCTTCCTTCGCTTTCCCCGGCGGCTCGGACCGCTTTAACGCAGACTTCTAGGGTTTTTCATGACGCGCTACATATTCGTCACGGGCGGTGTTGTTTCTTCATTGGGGAAAGGCATTGCCTCCGCTTCATTGGCGGCCATCCTGGAGGCGCGGGGACTTAAGGTCACCATGCTCAAGCTGGACCCGTACATCAACGTTGACCCGGGCACCATGAGCCCGTTCCAGCACGGTGAAGTGTTCGTCACTCACGACGGCGCCGAGACCGACCTGGACCTGGGCCACTACGAGCGGTTCATCCGCACGACCATGACCCAGAACAACAACTTCACCACCGGCCGTGTCTACGAGCACGTGCTGCGCAAGGAGCGCCGTGGTGACTACCTGGGTGCAACCATCCAGGTGATCCCGCACATCACCGACGAAATCAAGCGCCGCATCATCAAGGGTGCAGGCGATGCCGACGTGGCGATGGTCGAGATCGGTGGCACCGTAGGTGACATCGAGTCCCAACCGTTCCTCGAAGCCATCCGCCAGTTGCGTTTCGAAGTCGGCGCCAAGCGCGCGATGCTGATGCACCTGACACTGGTGCCGTACATCGCCACCGCCGGCGAAACCAAAACCAAGCCTACCCAGCACTCGGTCAAGGAACTGCGTTCCATCGGCCTGCAGCCGGACGTGCTGGTTTGCCGCTCCGACCACGCGATCGACATCGCGTCCCGTCGCAAGATCGCCCAGTTCACCAACGTTGAAGAACGTGCGGTAATCGCCCTGGAAGACGCCGACACCATCTACAAGATCCCGGGCATCCTGCATTCCCAGGGCCTGGATGATTTTGTCGTCGAGCGCTTCGGCCTGCAGTGTGGCGGCGCCGATCTGTCCGAGTGGGAAGCCGTGGTCGACGCCAAGCTCAACCCTGAGCATGAAGTCACCATCGCCATGGTCGGCAAGTACATGGAGCTGCTGGATGCCTACAAGTCGCTGATCGAAGCGATGAGCCACGCGGGCATCAGCAACCGTACCAAGGTCAACCTGCGCTACATCGACTCCGAAGACATCGAGAACCAGGGCACCGCGCTGCTGGAAGGCGTTGACGCCATCCTGGTTCCGGGCGGCTTCGGTCTGCGTGGCGTGGAAGGCAAGATCACTGCCGTCCAGTACGCTCGTGAGAACAAGGTGCCGTACCTGGGGATCTGCCTGGGCATGCAAGTGGCGGTCATCGAGTTCGCCCGTAACGTGATGGGCTGGAAAGACGCCAACTCCACCGAGTTCGATCGCACCAGCGGTCATCCGGTCGTGGGCCTGATCACCGAGTGGGAAGATGCCACCGGCGCCGTCGAAACCCGTACCGAAGCCTCCGACCTGGGCGGCACCATGCGCCTCGGCGCGCAGGATTGCCTGCTGGAGCCGGGGTCCCTGGTTCACGATTGCTACGGCAAGGACGTGATTGTCGAGCGTCACCGTCACCGCTACGAAGTGAACAACAACCTGCTGCCGAAAATCATGGAAGCCGGCCTGAAAATCTCCGGTCGTTCCGGTGATGGCGCGCTGGTTGAAGTGGTTGAAGCACCGGATCATCCATGGTTCGTGGCTTGCCAGTTCCACCCGGAGTTCACCTCGACCCCGCGCGACGGTCACCCGTTGTTCAGCGGCTTCGTTAAAGCAGCACTGACGCAACATCAGAAGAAGGCGTAAACCTGATGGCCCAGAAGATCATTCGCGTAGGCGACATCGAGATTGCCAACGACAAGCCCATGGTGCTGTTCGGCGGCATGAACGTGCTGGAAAGCCGCGACATGGCGATGCAGGTCTGTGAAGAGTACGTGAAGGTGACCGAGAAACTCGGTATCCCCTACGTGTTCAAGGCCAGCTTCGACAAGGCCAACCGTTCGTCCGTGACTTCCTACCGCGGCCCGGGCCTTGAAGAAGGCATGCGGATCTTCCAGGACATCAAGCAAGCCTTCGGCGTGCCGATCATCACCGACGTCCACGAGCCTGAGCAGGCAGCCGTGGTTGCCGAGGTGTGCGACATCATCCAGTTGCCGGCCTTCCTGTCGCGCCAGACCGACCTCGTGGTCGCGATGGCCAAGACCGGCGCTGTGATCAATATCAAGAAAGCCCAGTTCCTCGCGCCTCAGGAAATGAAACATATCCTGAACAAGTGCGTGGAAGCGGGTAACGACCAGTTGATCCTCTGCGAGCGTGGTTCGAGCTTCGGCTACAACAACCTCGTGGTGGACATGCTCGGTTTCGGCATCATGAAACAGTTCGAATACCCAGTGTTCTTCGACGTGACCCACGCGCTGCAAATGCCCGGTGGTCGCGCCGATTCCGCTGGCGGGCGCCGTGCCCAGGTACTGGACCTGGCCAAGGCCGGCATCAGCCAGTCCCTGGCAGGTTTGTTCCTGGAAGCCCACCCGGACCCGGACAACGCCAAGTGCGACGGCCCATGCGCCCTGCGCCTGGACAAGCTGGAGCCATTCCTGGCCCAGTTGAAGCAGTTGGACGACCTGGTCAAGAGTTTTCCGACGGTAGAGACCGCGTAAGCGCCATTTCTCCGGTAGACTTTCCCTCGCTTTACGCTCAGGCCCGCAGGCCTGAGCCTTGTCGCCTGCAAGCCTGCCCGTTGTTCCACCCTTGCGGTCGGTCAAAAGATTTCCTTCAGCTGCGTCGTTTTCGTCAACTTTGGAGTGTTTACAACAATGGCAAAAATCGTCGACATCAAAGGTCGTGAAGTTCTCGACTCCCGTGGCAACCCTACCGTCGAAGCCGACGTGCTTCTCGATAACGGCATCATCGGCAGCGCCTGCGCGCCGTCCGGTGCTTCCACAGGTTCCCGCGAAGCACTGGAACTGCGTGATGGCGACAAGAGCCGTTACCTGGGCAAGGGTGTACTCAAGGCGGTGGCCAACATCAATGGCCCGATTCGCGACCTGCTGCTGGGCAAGGATCCACTTGACCAGAAAGCCCTCGATCACGCGATGATCAAGCTCGACGGTACCGAAAACAAAGGCAGCCTGGGCGCCAACGCCATCCTCGCCGTGTCCCTGGCCGCTGCCAAGGCCGCTGCACAGGACCAGGACCTGCCGCTGTACGCCCACATCGCCAACCTGAACGGCACTCCGGGTGTCTACTCGATGCCGGTTCCGATGATGAACATCATCAACGGTGGCGAGCACGCTGATAACAACGTCGACATCCAGGAATTCATGGTGCAGCCGGTTGGCGCCAAGACCTTCTCCGAAGGCCTGCGCATGGGCACCGAGATTTTCCATCACCTCAAGGCTGTGCTGAAGGCCCGTGGCCTGAGCACTGCAGTGGGTGACGAAGGTGGTTTCGCGCCGAACCTGGCGTCCAACGAAGACGCACTGAAAGTGATCTCCGAAGCCGTGGCCAATGCTGGCTACAAGCTGGGCACCGACGTGACCCTGGCCCTGGACTGCGCGGCCAGCGAATTCTACGAAGACGGCAAGTACAACCTGTCCGGCGAAGGCCACGTGTTCACCTCGGAAGGTTTTGCTGACTACCTCAAGGGCCTGACCGAGCGCTACCCGATCATCTCGATCGAAGACGGCCTGGACGAGTCCGACTGGGCTGGCTGGAAAGTGTTGACCGACAAGATCGGCGAGAAGATCCAGCTGGTGGGCGACGACCTGTTCGTGACCAACACCAAGATCCTGAAAGAAGGCATCGACAAAAAGATCGCCAACTCGATCCTGATCAAGTTCAACCAGATCGGCACCCTGACCGAAACCCTGGAAGCCATCCAGATGGCCAAGGCTGCGGGCTACACCGCCGTGATCTCCCACCGCTCCGGCGAAACCGAAGACTCGACCATTGCCGACCTGGCCGTAGGCACTTCGGCTGGGCAGATCAAGACCGGTTCCCTGTGCCGTTCCGATCGCGTTTCCAAGTACAACCAATTGCTGCGTATCGAAGAGCAACTGGGCGGCAAAGCCAAGTACAACGGTCGCAGCGAGTTTCGCGGCTGATTGTTAAATGGTAAAAGGTCAGCGGATTACGTCGGAAAAATCACGGCAGCGTGAATTTCGGCGCTAATCTCATGACTAACAAGCACAAGCCTGGTTTTTCCAGGCTTCGTGCTATCAGTTGCTGCAAAAGTTTTGCATGGCTGTCTTTTTTCACTGGATACCCGATATTCGATGCGCAGTCCCAATTGGTTGTTCCTCGTCTTGCTCTTGCTGCTGGCTGGCCTGCAGTACCGCCTTTGGGTGGGGAATGGCAGCTTGGCGCAGGTCACCGAACTGACCCAGCAAATTGCCGCACAGCACGCCGAAAACGAGGTGTTGCTGGAGCGCAATCGCGTGCTCGATGCCGAAGTACTTGAATTGAAAAAAGGCATGGAGACCGTTGAAGAGCGGGCTCGCCATGAGTTGGGCATGGTCAAGGAGGGCGAAACCCTCTACCAGTTGGCCCAATGAGCATTTCGTCACCGGCCTTCTGGGCCGTGATTCCTGCCGCGGGCGTGGGTGCCCGTATGGCCGCGGACCGTCCCAAGCAGTACTTGCAATTGGGTGGGCGCACTATTCTCGAACACAGCCTTGGCTGTTTCCTCGATCATCCGGGCCTCAAGGGGCTGGTGGTCAGCGTTGCGATGGATGACCCTTACTGGCCGACCCTGGCTTGCGCCACCGACCCACGCATTGTGCGCGTTGACGGCGGCGAAGAGCGCTCGGGTTCGGTGCTCAATGCCTTGCTTTACCTGCACGGCCAGGGCGCGAGCGATGACGATTGGGTGCTGGTGCATGACGCCGCCCGGCCGAACCTCAGCCGCGATGACCTGGACAAGTTGCTCTTTGAACTGGCCGACGACAGCGTGGGTGGGCTGCTGGCCGTGCCGGCGCGGGACACCCTCAAGCGCGCCGACAAGCACGGGCGCGTGTTGGAAACGGTTGATCGCACGCCGATCTGGCAGGCCTACACCCCGCAGATGTTCCACCTTGGCGCGCTGCACCGGGCCTTGGCCGACAGCCTGGTCTCGGACGTGGTCATCACCGACGAAGCCTCGGCCATGGAATGGGCCGGGCATGCGCCTCGCCTGATCGAAGGCCGTTCCGACAACCTCAAGGTCACCCGCCCGGAAGACCTTGAATGGCTGCGCCAGCGTCGGGCCTTCCAGTCTTCCTGACGGTCACACCGTCATCTGTTCAACCCCGGCCGGGGTCTTGAACTCATCCACCAGTGCCTGAATGCTGTCGAACGGTTTGCCGTCCACGGCCCAACCGGGCGCGCTGATGGCGTATCGGCCGCCCTGTTGATCGATCCTGAAATGGCGTACGTCGCCTCGCCGTGAACGGTAGTGAAGGTGTGCCGGTGTCGTGACGGTGGCCGGGGTCAGCATGAACTGGCCTGGCTTGGTCAGCAGCGTCTGTGGCGTCCTGGCCTGGGGCTGGGAGGGGGCGGGCGCCGGTTGCGCCGGGCGTTGCAAGCTGGCGCGGTCCACCCGCAGGACCAGGTTGGCCTTGACCGTTCCCTCACCCTTGCCGATGCCCAGGCTGGCGGTGCGTCCCGTGTCCACTTCGACGCCGAGGTGCCCGCCAGCCGCTGCATCCTCGATCCGCAGGCCGATGCTGCCGGTGAGTTCGGCGATCCCCGGAATCCCTTTGTAGGTATTGGTATGGCTGTCGCCCACCAGTGCGACCCATTTGCCCGGGCGCGGCTTGGTGGTCTGGATCCATTGAATCACCTCGGTGGCGTAGAAGTTCATCATGCGCTGGCGCAAGTTGTCGGCGGTGTCGGGCAGGTCGCGCAGCATGTAGCTGACAGTGCAGTCGATCGGCTGGATTTTGATCCCGGCGTCACGGGCTGCGGTGACGATGTTGACGAACGAGTAGTGCCGGTCGCGCAACGGCGGGTAGATGTTGTTGAGGAAGCCTTTGAGTTCCTCGGGCATCACCGCGCTTCGGGTACGGTAGAACGCCTTGAGCAAGGGCATGTGTACATCCGTCAGCAGATGCTCGAAATAGAGGCGTTTGACCCCCTCGCTGGCCAACAGCGGCATGTTGTTGATCAGGAACGCCTTGCTCGACAGGGCTCCATGGCTTTCGCCGATCACCAGGCCGTCGCTGGCGTGCAGCAGTTTTTGAATGATGGTCGGCTGCGATTCATTCAGGCTGAGCCTTGGAAGCACGGGCCGCATCGGTGAAAACGACAAGTTGGCAAAGAATATCGTGGCATCTTCAGACAGCTTGGTTCTTTTCTCGAAAAACAACTTGCGGGTGTCTTTCACCGGCTGGGCACCGCTGCCCACGGGTTCAAGGTTTTCCGAAAACGAACTGGTGTCGGTGAGCATCTCCGAAACGGTCTCGCGTGCGGGGGGTGGCATCTCGTAGGCACTGTAGAACGTCGAGTGTTGCGGGCCGCCGAACAGCGTGTAGACCCTTTGCCAGGCATTGCGAAATGCGCCTCCGCCGGCCAGCCCGGCCGTGCGCCACTTCAGGTCGGCGCTCTGGATGGCATACAGGCCGGTGGATTGCAGCGTGTTTGGCGCGTTGGGAGCCATTACGAACAGTTCGAAGAAGCCTGATTCATTGGGGGTCTTGTAGGTCAGGTACAGGTCGCCGTGAATCCGGATGGTCTGCAGGCCGCCGGGAGTCATCCGTGGGCTCAGGGTGCGCGTCTCGGTGTTGGCCGCCATGGAGGTTTCGTTGATGGCGCTGACGCTGATCCGGCCCGCATCCTGGCGTACTGCCGGGCCCAGGGTGGGGCGCAGGCTTTCGAGGCCCTTGAGCCCCTTGGACACGCCATGGGCGACCACCGGCAGCGCGTTAAGGGCGCCGAATACAATGCGCTCCTTCGCGTGGGGTTTGCCGCGCAGCAGGTCGTCGGCACCCACCACCATTTCAGTCGCGCCGGAGGTCAGGAAGCAAAATTCCGCCAATAGCGCGTTGCCCATGGCCAGTGCCACGGGAACCGCCAGAATGCAGGCTTTTTCCAGGGCATCCAGGGTGTCGGCCTTGAGCGTATCCAGAGGCGAAATAAAGCTTCGCGCCGCTACTTTTGCAAGGCGTACCCTGATCTGCCGGGCGATGAACTCAAACGGGTTACTGCCCAGTGCCGGATACATCGGGTTATTGATGTACTGCTCGGGATCCCAGTAGTTATCGGCCCGCAGGCTGTTGAACAACCCCGGGGAGGTTGCCGGCTTCGGAAACACCGCCATCCCCACCAGTGCCTCCTCCACGCCGCTGTAGATCAGGCCGGAGTCGATGGCGTCCTCGTCGAAGTGTTGGGTCAGCGCCTTGCGTTGAGTGGCGTCCCTTGCCGTTTTCACCAGCCAACTGCGCATGTCTGCCGGGTTATTGAACCCATGGAAGGGCGAGGAGTTGCCCGGGATATAGAGCAGGGTCACCTGGCTTTGGTTATCGGTGATGGTCAGGATGTCGGTGGATTCGCTGTTGTGAACGCGCAATAGCCGCAGGGACAGGTTTGGGTCGAGGCGATAGGGCTCCTGGAAATCCTCCAGGGTGAGGTTGTCGTGGTTCTTGTCGATGCCGATTCCCGCCGCCCGTGCCGCCAGCTGTCTCTCTGCCACGGTCAGGGTGAACTCATGGAACTGTTCCAGATAGGCTTTGGTGAACGCGATGCGCATCAGGGTGTTGTAGTTTTCCCGGTGGCTGTTCCAGAACTTGCCGATCGCCTCGTCGTAGGTTTGTTCGAAATGGCTTGAGTTAACGATGTGCCTGAAGGTTTTTGGTGAAATCTGCAGCTGCGTGCTCGGGTCGTAAATCTGGGGCTGGCTTTGCAGATACAGCGCCTCATAACGCCTTGGCGGGATCCAGCCCGAGACGATGAACTCTTCGTTGAACATTGCCGGAATCCGGTTATCCATCAAGCGCGGCAGCTCGCTGACAATATTGAAATAAGGTGCAGTGGTGGAAAACCCGGTGGTATTGAGCATGCCGCCCGAGGGCTGGGGCGCATTGCAGACCATGGCCTCGGTCAGCGACATCGACTGGATCACCACGGCGGTGAAGGCCGCATTGGGGTTGTCGGTGTTGTATTCGAGGGTGGCGAGGAGGGTGGTATCCGGGTCGAACTCGACCTGGCTGAGGGGCTGTACCCGCTCGCGGATCAACTGGGCGGCGATTTGCGAAGGTACGGGGAAATCCGCCAGGACCTTGCGAACGAAATGACTGATGCGCTGGAGTTGCGGGCCGTTGGTTATCATGGAGGTGCCTGGTTACGCAGTAAAAAAGGCTATTTACCGGCACTCAGGCGCTGCATGGGCGGTAGCTGTCTATCGCAGGTAGACGGGATGGTTGCCCAGGCCCTCCTTGAGAAAGTCCACCAGTTTTCGCACCTTGGGCGAAAGGTGGCGTTGTTGTGGGTACAGCGCCCAAACCGCGGTGTTGGGCGGTTGATGGGCTTCGAGTAACGACACCAGTGCGCCGCTGTGCAAATGCTCCAGCACGTAATAGTCCGGCAACTGGCAAAGACCGACACCTTGCAGGGCCGCATCCAGCACCGCTTGCCCGCTGTTGCAGCGCCAGTTTCCCTGTACCCGCTGGGAAAATTCGCGCCCGTCCTGGGCCAGTTGCCAAATATCCGAGCTGCCGATCAGGCAGTTATGCCGGCTTAACTCCGACAAGCTATGTGGCCGCCCGTACCTGGCCAGGTAGGACGGTGACGCGCACAGGTACATACGCCGCGGTGCGAGGCGGCTGGCAACCATGCGCGAATCCGCCAGGCGCCCGAGGCGAATCGCCAGGTCCAGGCCTTCGTGCACCAGGTCCAGCTGGCGGTTGGTCAATTCCACGTCCACGCGCAATTGCGGATAAAGCGCCATGAACCGCGTCACCAGCGGCACGATAAAACGCTCGCCGTAAGCCACTGCGCAGGTCATGCGCAACATTCCCTTGGGCTCGCTGGCCAGGTCGCCCACGGCGCGCAAGGCTTCTTCGCGACCGTCCTGCAATCGCTGGCAATGTTGCAGGAAGGTCTGGCCGGCTTCGGTCAATGTCACCTTGCGCGTGCTGCGATACAGCAAGCGTGTTTGCAGGCGCTCTTCCAGTCGCGCGACCTGGCGGCTGATATGGGACGACGACACGCCCAGGCGCTCGGCGGCCGCGGTGAATTGGCTGCATTCGGCCACGGCGACGAACTCGTCGATGCCCTCCCAGCGGTTTTCCAGCATGCTGATTGTCCCTGTACGGCAATAATGTTTTGCTTTTGTCTGGATTATTAATCAGATGAGCATGTTTTACACTGCCGGCCTTACGTTTTTAACCCGATGGAGAAACCGGATGATCAAGTCCCGCGCGGCCGTAGCCTTCGAAGCCAAGAAACCCCTCGAGATCGTTGAAGTGGATGTGGCCATGCCCAAGGCGGGCGAGGTGCTGTTGCGGGTGGTGGCGTCCGGTGTGTGCCATACCGATGCCTACACCCTGTCTGGCGCGGACCCGGAAGGCATTTTCCCGTCGATCCTCGGCCACGAAGGCGGCGCCGTGGTTGAAGCCATCGGCGAAGGCGTGACCTCGGTGGCGGTGGGCGACCACGTGATCCCGCTGTACACCCCGGAATGCGGCAAGTGCAAATTCTGCCTGTCGGGCAAGACCAACCTCTGCCAGGCGATTCGCGCCACCCAGGGCAAAGGCCTGATGCCAGATGGCACCTCGCGCTTTTCCTACAAGGGCCAGCCGATTTTCCACTACATGGGCACTTCGACCTTCTCCGAATACACCGTGCTGCCGGAAATCTCCGTGGCGAAGATTCCCAAAGAAGCGCCGCTGGAAAAAGTCTGCCTGCTGGGCTGTGGTGTCACCACCGGTATCGGTGCAGTGATCAACACCGCCAAGGTCAAGCCAGGCGACACCGTGGCCATCTTCGGCCTGGGCGGCATCGGCCTGTCGGCGGTGATCGGCGCGGTGAAAGCCAAGGCCGGCCGCATCATTGCCATCGACATCAACCCGGCCAAGTTTGAAATCGCCAGGCAGCTGGGTGCCACCGACTGCATCAACCCGAAAGACTACGACCGCCCGATCCAGGACGTGATCGTCGATTTGACCGACGGCGGCGTCGACTTTTCCTTCGAGTGCATCGGCAATGTCCAACTGATGCGTGCGGCCCTTGAGTGCTGCCACAAAGGTTGGGGCGAGTCGGTGATCATCGGCGTGGCCGGCGCCGGCCAGGAAATTGCTACCCGTCCGTTCCAGCTGGTCACCGGCCGCGTCTGGCGCGGTTCGGCGTTCGGCGGCGTGCGCGGTCGCAGCGAGTTGCCAAGCTATGTGGAAATGGCCCAGGCCGGTGAAATCCCGCTGGATACGTTCATCACCCACACCATGGGCCTGGAAGATATCAACAAGGCGTTTGACCTGATGCATGAAGGCAAGAGCATCCGCACCGTTATTCACTTCTGAGGTCGGCCATGAGTCTGGAAAACCTGTCGTGCCAGAAAAGCTTCGGCGGCTGGCATAAACGCTACAAGCATCATTCCGACGTGCTGGGTTGCGACATGACCTTCGCCGTGTACCTGCCGCCGCAAGCGGAGCAGGGCGGCAAATTGCCGGTGCTGTACTGGCTGTCGGGGCTGACCTGCACCGATGAGAACTTCATGCAGAAGGCCGGCGCGCAACGCATGGCAGCCGAGCTGGGGTTGATCATTGTTGCGCCGGACACCAGCCCGCGCGGCCCCGGTGTGCCGGGTGATCCGGACAACGCCTGGGACTTTGGCCTGGGCGCCGGTTTCTACCTGAACGCCACCCAGGAGCCCTGGGCCCAGCACTATCGGATGCATGACTACGTGGTGCAGGAGTTGCCGGCATTGGTCGAGGCGCATTTCCCGGCGTCGGCCAAACGCGGGATCAGCGGCCACTCCATGGGCGGCCACGGCGCGCTGGTGTGTGCCTTGCGCAACCCGGGGCGTTATCAGTCGGTGTCGGCGTTCTCGCCGATCAACAACCCGATGGATTGCCCGTGGGGCCAGAAGGCATTCTCCCGCTACCTGGGCGAAGAGCGCTCGAAATGGCGCGAATGGGATGCCTGCGTGTTGATCAGCGAAGCCTCGGAAAAGCTGCCATTGCTGGTGGACCAGGGCGACCGCGACGATTTCCTCGCGGTGCAGCTCAAGCCTGAAGCGTTGCAACAGGCGGCCAGGGCGGCGAACCATCCGCTGGAGCTGCGCCTGCAACCGGGCTATGACCACAGCTACTTCTTTATCGCCAGCTTCATCGAAGACCATTTACGCCATCACGCGCGCGCTTTGCTCGGTTAATGTGAGGCAAAAGTAGGTAGAATCACGCCCTGAATTAAATCGGGGCGTTTTTTTATGCGTATTGGCCACGGCTATGATGTGCACCGTTTCGCCGAAGGCGATTTCATCACCCTGGGCGGCGTGCGGATCGCGCACCACCACGGGTTGCTGGCTCATTCCGACGGCGACGTGGTGCTGCATGCCTTGAGCGATGCCTTGCTCGGCGCAGCTGCGTTGGGCGACATCGGCAAGCACTTTCCGGACACCGACCCGACCTTCAAGGGCGCGGACAGCCGTGTGCTGTTGCGTCACGTGGTCGGCTTGATCCATGCCAAGGGCTGGAAGGTCGGCAACGTCGACAACACCATCGTCGCCCAGGCGCCCAAGATGGCCCCGCATATCGAAACGATGCGCGCGCTGATTGCCGCGGATCTTCAAGTTGAGTTGGATCAAGTGAACGTAAAAGCCACCACCACCGAAAAGCTCGGGTTTACCGGTCGCGAAGAGGGCATTGCCGTGCACTCCGTTGCCTTGTTGCTGCGCGCATGAATGATCTGCAACTGCTGGGCCCGCGTGCCTATGGCGAGGCCTTGGGCAGCGCTGTTCTGAAGGCCACCGCTGAAGACTTCCAGGTGGATGAAGTGCTGGATATCCCGCTGACCGGCGAGGGTGAACACCTGTGGTTGTGGGTGGAAAAGCGCGGCCTGAATACCGAAGAGGCGGCGCGGCGGATTGCCAAGGCGGCGGGAGTGCCGTTGCGTACCGTCAGCTACGCCGGGCTCAAGGACCGCCAGGCGCTGACACGCCAGTGGTTCAGCGTGCAGTTGCCGGGCAAGGCGGACCCGGACCTGAGCGCGGCTGAAAACGACACCCTGAAGATCCTCAAGACCGGCCGTCACAAGCGCAAGCTGCAGCGCGGCGCGCATTCGGCCAACGGCTTTACCTTGCGCCTGACCCAGTTTGCCGGGGATGCGGCGGCCATCGACGCCCGCCTGCAACTGATCGCCCGGCAAGGCATTCCCAACTATTTCGGCGCCCAGCGTTTCGGCCATAACGGCGGCAACGTCGTCGATGCCCGTGACTGGGCGGCGCGCAAGGCCTTGCCGGAGCAGCGCAATGTGCGTTCGCGCCTGCTCTCGACGGCCCGCAGCTTCCTGTTCAATAAAGTGCTGGCGGCGCGGGTGGCCGACGGTTCCTGGCAGCGCGCCCAGGTCGGTGACTTGCTGGCGTTTACCGACAGCCGCAGCTTTTTCCCGGCGGGGGAGGCTGAATGCAGCGACCCGCGCCTGGCAATCCTCGACCTGCATCCCACCGGCCCGCAGTGGGGCGAAGGTGATTCGCCGGCGGCGGGAGCAACCTTCGCGCTGGAACAGGCGATTGCCGACGGTGAAGCCGAACTGCGGGATTGGCTGGTGAATGCCGGCATGAGCCAGGAACGTCGCATTCTTCGACTGCCCATTGGCGGGTTGACGTGGCATTATCCCGAACCTGACATTCTGCAATTGGAATTCGTCCTGCCGGCTGGATGCTTCGCCACTGTCTTGGTGCGCGAGCTTGTAGATCTGGTGCCGGTGGGGCAGACGGACAGCCCATGCGTATTCTGATATCTAACGACGACGGGGTCACTGCACCCGGCCTTGCCGCGCTTCATGCTGCGCTGGCGGATTACGCCGAGTGCGTGGTGGTTGCCCCGGACCAGGACAAAAGCGGCGCCAGCAGCTCGCTGACGCTCGACCGTCCGTTGCATACACAGACGTTGCCCAACGGCTTTATCAGCGTGAATGGCACGCCGACCGACTGCGTGCACCTGGCGATCAACAGCCTGCTGGACCGCGAGCCGGACCTGGTGGTTTCCGGGATCAACCTGGGCGCCAACCTGGGTGACGACGTGCTGTATTCCGGTACGGTGGCGGCAGCCCTTGAAGGGCGCTTCCTCGGTCGGACCTCGTTCGCTTTTTCGTTTGCGTCCCGTCAACTGGACAACCTGGCGACTGCGGCGTATTTCGCCCGCAAGCTGGTGGAGGCCCATGACACCCTGGTCCTGCCGCCGCGCACGGTGCTCAACGTCAATATTCCCAATCTGCCCCTGGACCACATTCGCGGTATCCAGCTGACCCGCCTCGGCCACCGTGCCCGTGCGGCAGCGCCGCTGAAGGTGGTCGACCCGCGTGGCAGGGAAGGGTACTGGATTGCCGCTGCCGGCGATGCCGAGGACGGTGGCGAGGGCACGGACTTTCATGCGGTGATGCAAGGTTATGTCTCGATTACCCCGTTGCAACTTGATCGCACCTTCAGTGATGCCTTCAGTAGCCTCGATGGCTGGCTGGAGGGGCTGCGCTGATGGCTCGTGAACAAGACGACCTGCTGCGCCGGGGCATCGGGATGACCTCCCAGCGCACCCGCGAGCGATTGATCCAGCGCCTGTATGAAGAAGGGCTGTCCAATGCCCAGGTGCTGGAAGTCATCCGGCGTACCCCGCGGCATCTGTTTGTCGATGAAGCCCTGGCGCACCGCGCCTATGAAGACACAGCCTTGCCCATCGGCCACAACCAGACCATCTCCCAGCCCTATATGGTGGCGCGGATGAGTGAGTTGCTGCTGGCGGCGGGCCCGCTGGACAAGGTGCTGGAAATCGGCACCGGCTCCGGCTACCAGACGGCCGTGTTGTCGCAGCTGGTGGAGCGGGTGTTTTCCGTGGAGCGCATCAAGGTGTTGCAAGACCGGGCCAAGGAACGCCTGGTGGAGTTGAACCTGCGCAACGTGGTGTTCCGTTGGGGTGATGGCTGGGAAGGCTGGCCGGCACTGGCGCCATACAACGGCATTATCGTCACCGCGGTGGCGACCGACGTGCCCCAGGCCTTGCTCGATCAACTGGCTCCCGGCGGGCGCCTGGTGATTCCGGTGGGCGCCGGCGAAGTGCAACAATTAATGTTGATCATTCGCGAGGAAGAGGGCTTTTCCCGGCATGTGCTCGGCGCCGTGCGTTTTGTCCCGCTGCTCAACGGTCCGCTGGCCTGATCAATTATTCCTGCGTACTGAATTCTATTGCCGGGTATGTGTCTTACAGCGGGGTCTGTTGAGTCCACATCATCAGCCGTCGGAGTTAAACATGATGAAATTTTCTTTAGAGTCGTGTTTCCAGTAAAAACCCAACGGCCAGTTATACTTGCGTCATATTTCAAGCCTGATACAGGCGTTCATAGTCAGCCACCACAAAGGGAGCGGCGGGTGAGTCTCACGGTCATTGCACAGCGTATGAGTCAAACAAGCTTTCAGCGACTGGTGATTGGCCTTGTCTTGAGTTCCTTGCTGGCGGCTTGTTCAAGCACGCCATCCGGTGGTGCGCGGGTGGTCGACCGCAATAATGCGGTACCGCAGAAACCTACCGTTACCACTGGCCAATACGTCGTGCGCAAGGGCGATACGATGTTCTCGATCGCCTTTCGTTATGGCTGGGATTACAAGGCGCTCGCCGCCCGTAACAACATCCCTGTGCCGTACACGATACATCCAGGTCAGACCATTCGTTTCGATGGACGAACCGGTTCAACACCGACCGCGGTTGTCACAAACACGGCTTCTTCGCCGTCGTCTTCGAGCAAGACCACCATCATCACCCGGCCTGCAGGCACCGCCGCGCCTAGCGTTGCGAGCAAGCCGGCACCTGCGCCGATGCCGCCGGCGGGGCCTGCACCGACCGGCTGGGGATGGCCCTCAAATGGCATCCTTATTGGAAAATTCTCTTCAAACGGTAGTTTGAATAAAGGCATTGATATCGCCGGGGATTTGGGACAGCCTGTTTTAGCTGCGTCTGATGGGACAGTGGTATACGCCGGGAGTGGTTTACGGGGCTACGGCGAGCTGGTCATCATCAAACACAGCGATACCTACGTCAGTGCCTACGGTCACAACCGCAGGCTGTTGGTTCGGGAGGGGCAGCAGGTCAAAGTCGGACAGACAATTGCCGAAATGGGGTCAACTGGTACAGACCGGGTGAAACTGCACTTTGAGATTCGCCGCCAAGGGAAGCCTGTTGATCCGCTGCAATTCCTTCCCCGTCGTTGATGTGTTGCACAGCCTGTTCCTCACGTAGTAGGAACAGGCTCCAGCGTTGCCAAGGATAAAGGCGTCGCTTGAGCTTGAGGTCGAACTCACCAAAGGACTATAACAATGGCTCTCAGTAAAGAAGCGCCGGAGTTTGACATCGACGATGAGGTTCTCCTTATGGAGACTGTCATCGATACGGAATCGATGTCGAATGAGGGACCTGCTGTACCTTCAGTTCGCACCAAATCCAAGAACTCCACCGCGTTAAAGCAACACAAGTACATTGATTACACACGGGCGCTCGACGCGACTCAGTTGTACCTCAATGAAATCGGCTTTTCCCCTCTGCTCACTCCCGAAGAAGAAGTCCATTTTGCGCGCTTGTCGCAAAAGGGCGATCCGGCTGGGCGCAAGCGCATGATTGAAAGCAACCTGCGACTGGTGGTGAAAATCGCCCGACGCTACGTCAATCGTGGGCTGTCCCTGTTGGACTTGATCGAGGAAGGCAATCTCGGCCTGATCCGGGCGGTGGAAAAGTTCGACCCTGAGCGGGGCTTCCGCTTTTCGACCTACGCCACCTGGTGGATTCGTCAGACCATCGAACGGGCGATCATGAATCAGACCCGTACGATCCGGTTGCCGATCCATGTGGTCAAGGAGCTCAACGTCTACCTGCGGGCGGCGCGTGAGCTGACACAGAAACTCGATCATGAACCTTCGCCTGAAGAAATCGCCAACCTGCTGGAAAAACCGGTGGGAGAGGTCAAGCGCATGCTCGGTCTCAATGAGCGGGTGTCTTCCGTCGATGTCTCGCTGGGTCCGGATTCGGATAAAACCCTGCTGGACACCCTGACCGATGATCGTCCTACGGACCCATGTGAGTTGCTGCAGGACGACGATCTGTCGCAAAGCATCGACCAGTGGCTTTCGGAGCTGACGGACAAACAGCGTGAGGTGGTGATTCGCCGCTTCGGGCTGCGCGGCCACGAAAGCAGCACCCTGGAAGATGTTGGCCTGGAGATTGGCTTGACCCGTGAGCGGGTGCGGCAGATCCAGGTCGAGGGCCTCAAGCGCTTGCGCGAGATCCTCGAGAAGAATGGCTTGTCGAGTGAGTCGTTGTTTCAATAAGCGACGCAGGATGAAATGTGGGAGCGGGCTTGCTCGCGAATACGGTGTTTCAGTCAGCCTATCTGGCGACTGATTCACCGCTTTCGCGAGCAAGCCCGCTCCCACATTTTTTTGTGCATGGAATTACATCGTGTGATTGGCAAATCCCGAGCACAAAAAAAGCCCCTCTTTGCTCGTTCCCACGCTCTGCGTGGGAATGCAGCCCRGGACGCTCCGCGTCCCAAAGCGTGAYGCAGAGCGTCACAAGAGGCATTCCCACGCAGAGCGTAGGAACGAGCGGGCACAAAAAAGCCCCGCTTTTGAGGGCGGGGCTTTTCGACTAAATCAGTACAAGTTAGATAACTTGAACTTCTTCAGCTTGCATGCCTTTCTGACCGCGGGTAGCGATGAAAGAAACCTGTTGGCCTTCTTTCAGGCTTTTGAAGCCGTCGGATTGGATAGCTTTGAAGTGAACGAACAGGTCGTCACCGGATTGTGGAGTGATGAAGCCGAAGCCTTTTTCATCGTTGAACCACTTAACGGTACCAGTTTGGCGATTAGACATGGTGTATCTCCTTGGACAAAGTTAACTGCGACTCAGGAAAAGCCCTGGCCGAGACTGAGTGCAAAGAGCAGGAAAAATTCTTGGAGATGGTTGGATCGAAATTCAACATATCGTGTAGAGATTCTCAGTGACACAAGCAGCACAGTGGCGCCACCTTAACCCTTTTTCCGGAACGTGCCAATGGTATTTCCGAAGGTTTCTCTATTTTCGTGACTGGCGGCACCCTGATACCGCACCAACACCCCACGATTGAAGGTGCGCCCCGCCCAGCAGGGGCTGCGCGGCGCCAAGAAAAACAGCCGCCCCTTTGAACCACGGGGCCAGCCCCGGTAAGATGCCCAACAGAATTTTTTCACCTCGCTATTCAGGACACCCGCCATGAGCATCAAATCGGACAAGTGGATTCGCCGCATGGCGCAAGAGCACGGCATGATCGAGCCCTTCGTGGAGCGCCAGATGCGTGGCGAAGGCGCTGAGCGGCTGATCTCGTTCGGGGTTTCCAGCTACGGCTACGACGTACGCTGCGCCGATGAGTTCAAGGTGTTCACCAACATCAACTCGGCAACCGTCGATCCGAAAAACTTCGACGAAAAAAGCTTCGTCGACGTCAAGAGCGACGTCTGCATCATCCCGCCAAACTCCTTTGCCCTGGCGCGCACCGTCGAATTCTTCCGTATCCCGCGTAATGTCCTGACTATCTGCCTGGGCAAAAGCACCTACGCGCGCTGCGGCATCATCGTCAACGTGACGCCGCTGGAGCCGGAATGGGAAGGGCACGTCACCCTGGAGTTCTCCAACACCACCACCTTGCCGGCAAAAATCTACGCCAACGAAGGCGTGGCGCAGATGCTGTTCTTCGAATCCGACGAAGAGTGCGAAGTGTCCTATAAGGACCGTGGCGGCAAGTATCAGGGCCAGCGCGGCGTCACTCTCCCACGCACTTGATCGAATCGTCTTACAGGCTAAGGGAATTTGTCAGCGGGCATGCACTCTATTGGGTGTACTGCCCCGACGCGTGCACAACGCGCCGGGCCACGCTTGAGGAGTCCCCTATGAAGCTCGATCCGCGAATCAGCGCCGAACTCGCCCGGCTTGAACCCAACCAGATTGGTGTGATGGCCTGGTCCTTGATGGCCGATCCCGCCGCAGGCGGCATTCCCGGCCAGCCAGGTCCCGATGATCCCTGGCCCAACCAGCCTGAAGAGCCTGGCGAACCCACTCTCCCTGACGAACCGCCTCCCGCCCCTGTGGCCTGATTTCCTGCACGTGTCGCCAATGGTCAGTTGCTCAACGCACTGGCCATACTTCCTGGTCTCCGATCACGAAGATCCGGCTGCCTTCTTCCTGCGTCACTGAATAACCCCCGGTAAAAGCGCCGAACGCCGGTAGCAGGCTGACTTGGTTGCCGATCAGGAAGCACGGCAGGCGCAAGCTTTGCCGGCCCTTGCCCCGCAGGCGATACACCGGATGCACGTGCCCGGCCAGCACATGGTGGCTGGCATGGGCGTCGGGCTCGTGCTGCAAGGCAAACGGGCCCATCAGCAAGGGTTCGGTCACCACCTCAATGTTCAGATCGCCAGGCGGGTCGCCGGCGCGTTTGTCGTGGTTGCCGCGAATCAGCGTGAGCGCCACGCCTGCATGACGCTCACGCCAGGCTCTCAGGGCGTTCAGGGTGCCGCTGGCGTGAGAGCCAGGCCCGTGGAGAAAGTCGCCGAGAAAGATCACCTGCGCGCCGGGGAAAGCCGCCAACAACCGGTCCAGGCACTGCAGGTTGGCCGTCGTCGTGCCCTGTGGCACTGGCTGGCCCAGGCTGCGATAGGCCGACGCCTTGCCAAAATGCGCGTCGGCGATCAGCAGGCACTTTCTCGCAGGCCAGTACACCGCCTTGTCCGCCAGCAACCACAGCGCTTCTTCCGCCAGATGTATCGGGTAATGAGCGGGCATCAGGGCTTCCCGTTATCGGCGACTTTTTCCAGATCCTTGACCATCCGCGCAATCCGCTCCGAGAGTTTTTCCGAGCTCAGGCTTTCCCGAAAACGTTCCACCAGCAGCGGAAAGGCCAACGGCGTAGGCCGTTTGATGCGATGCAGGTCCAGTTTCAGCCCAGACAGGTGGCGCAAGGTCTCTTCCAGGCGACGAATATCCAGCTCATCCCGCAGGACTTCTTCCCCGGCCTGGGTCAGCAGCAGGTTCTGCGGGTCATATTGCTTGAATACTTCAAAGAACAAACCGCTGGAAGCCTGGACCTGACGCGTACTTTTCGGCGCGCCCGGATAGCCTGCGAACACCAGCCCGGCGATCCGCGCGATCTCGCGAAAACGTCGCAGGGCCAGCTCACCGGCATTCAGGCTGGCTACCACGTCATCCAGCAGATGATCCGCGCTCAGCAGTTCGCCGCCCAATAACTCAGGCCAATCCACTTCGGTGGCACTCAGCAGTTCCAGCCCATAGTCATTGACCGCAATCGAGAACGTCACCGCCTGCCGCCGGCTGACGCGCCAAGCCAGCAGGCTCGCCAGCCCCAGATGCACCTGGCGCCCGGCAAACGGATACAGGAACAGATGCCAGCCTTCCCGTGACTTGAGGGCCTCGGCCAGCAAGTGATCGCGGGTCGGCAGTCCGGACCAGCGCAGTTGGGTTTCCAGCAAGGGTTGCACCGCTTGCATCTCCGGGCCGAGATAGTGACCGTGGGCAGCCGCATCAAAGCGCTCGACCACCGCCTGGGCCAGCTCGTTGGAAAGAGGCATGCGCCCGCCGTTCCAGCGTGGCACGGCAGCCTTTTTCGCGGTGCTGCGCTTCACATAAGCAGTCATGTTTTCCACCCGTACCAACTCCAGCAAGCGGCCGGCGAACAGGAAACCATCCCCTGGCTTCAGTCGTGCAATAAAGCCTTCCTCGACACTGCCCAGGGTCTTGCCACCGCCGCCTTTGCTCCAGAATTTCAGCTGGATGCTGGCGTCGCTGACGATCGTACCCACGCTCATGCGATGGCGCCGCGCCAGGCGTGCGTCGGGGACGCGCCAGATGCCGTGTTCGTCCGGCTCGACCCGGCGGTAATCCGGGTAGGCCGTCAGCGACAGGCCACCATGGCGCACGAAGCCCAGGGCCCAGGCCCAGTCTGCTGCGCTCAGGTCACGATAGGCCCACGCGGTGCGCACCTCCGCCAGCAGCTCATCCGGCACAAAGCCGCCGCCCAGCGCCATGCTCACCAGATGCTGCACCAGCACATCCAACGGCTTGTGAGGCGACTGGCGCGCTTCTATGCGCCGTTCAGCGATGGCGTCCTGCGCGGCAGCGGCTTCCACCATTTCCAGGCTGTGGGTTGGCACCAGCGTGACCCGCGAAGGCCGGCCCGGTGCGTGGCCGGAGCGCCCTGCGCGCTGCATCAGCCGGGCTACGCCCTTGGCGGAGCCAATCTGCAGTACCCGTTCCACCGGCAGGAAATCTACCCCCAGGTCCAGGCTCGACGTACACACCACGGCCTTCAGTTGCCCCTCCTTCAGGGCTCGCTCCACCCAGTCCCGGGTTTCCCGGGACAGCGAGCCGTGGTGCAGGGCAATCACTCCGGCCCAGTCGGGGCGCGCGTCGAGCAGGGCCTGGTACCAGATTTCCGATTGTGCCCGTGTGTTGGTAAACACCAGGCAACTGCTGCTGGCATCAACTTCGGCCACCACTTGCGGGAGCATTTTCAGGCCGATATGGCCGGCCCACGGAAAGCGCTCGATAACCGGTGGCAACAGGGTGTCTACTCGCAACTGTTTGGTGGTTTGGCCTTGGACGTTGATCCCGCCGCCTTGTGGGATCAACACCTCCAACGCGTGGGCCTGATTACCCAGGGTTGCGGAAATGCCCCACACAATCAGGTCGGGGTGCCATTGCCGAAGGCGGGCGAGGGCCAGTTGCAATTGCACGCCGCGTTTGTTGCCGATCAGTTCGTGCCATTCGTCCACTACCACCATGCGCAGGTGCGACAGGCTGGCCTGGCTGTCGGCGCGGGCGAGCATCAGCGTGAGGCTTTCCGGGGTGGTGATCAGGGTGGTGGGCAGACGGCGGGTTTGGCGGGCGCGTTCGCTGCTGCTGGTGTCGCCGGTGCGCAGGCCGACGGTCCAGGGGATTTTCAGTGACTCGAGCGGGGCCTCAAGGGCGCGGGCGGTGTCGGCGGCCAAGGCGCGCATTGGGGTGATCCACAGGACGGCCAGCGGTTCGGCGGGGGCTTTGCGTTTGCGGGGCGTGGTTTCGGTGATGGCGAAGCGGTTGAGGGCGGCGAACCACAGGGCGTAGGTTTTCCCGGCGCCGGTGCTGGCGTGGAGCAGTCCCGACTGGCCTTCCTTGACTGCGTGCCATACGTCTTTTTGGAAGGCGAACGGTTTCCAGCCCTTGGCGGTGAACCAGTCTTTGGCGAAGTTGGGGGATTTGGCCATGCTTGGGGCTCTGGGGGGGTAATTCAGAGACCTTTGGGGTGGGGGAAAGGTTTAACTGCGATTTTTTTTGGGGGGGGGTGTATATCCGTTATTTAGGTAACGGCTGCTTATGGTTCCGCTCTTACAGCGGGTCACTTTTGGCAAACGCCCCAAAAGTAACCAAAAGGTCTTTGCCCCACCACT
>NZ_AKVH01000074.1:0-53111 GCF_000278565.1 Pseudomonas sp. Ag1 | reverse complement strand
CCCCGCCGCACCCTGCACCGCCTGAACGTGCCGGTGGCCTTGAAGGATGCGAAGAACAACGTGCAGGATCGCCAGACCCTGCTGGAGCAAGGCGGCAAGATCAAGGTGCCATGCCTGCGCATCGAAGAGAACGGCCAGACCACCTGGATGTACGACTCCAAGGTGATCATCGATTACCTCGACAAGCGGTTTGCGGCGGTCTGACAAACAGCGAGGATCCAGTGTGGGAGCGGGCTTGCTCGCGAAGGCGGAGTATCAGTCACAGATGTAGTGGCTGACACTCCGCCTTCGCGAGCAAGCCCGCTCCCACATTAGTTTGGTATTGCCAATTCAAGATCCAGCAATGCTGAGCCCAGGCACTTGCCATGGGCGTCCAGCGCCAGCGACCGCGTCACCCCGCCTCGCAGGATCCCCGGCAACACGAAGTTCAGTGCCTGCACATTGGGCAGTTCATAACGCTGCACCGGTGCGGCACCCGCCTCCAGCAACGGCGCAAAAAACGCCGCTACCACCTCAGCCGTGAGTTGCTCGCAGAGCAGCGGATAGTCCTCGGCCCGATACGCAATGATCGAGACGTTCGAGGTGTCGCCCTTGTCTCCCGTTCGGGAGTGGGCCAGGGTGTGCAGCTTCATGCTTCGATCCTCGGGTTGACCGCGTGACGAGGCAGCAGCAACGATGCCACCGCCACCACCTGGCGCAGGCTCTTGCTGGCGCCACCGCCGCCGGACGGGCCGTTGGTGTAGAGAGTTTCAACTTCATTGCCGACACGCACCGCCTCGCTGCGTTCTGCGCAGCGGGCGGCGATGCGCAGGCGCACTTCCCACGGTTCAACCGTGCTGCGCGGGCCGTGCAGGGAGTCGACGCCGATCAATTCGGCACGCACGTCCTGCATGCGCACGCCGGTCAACTCCAAGCGTTTCAGGACCACATCGCGAGCCAGTTGCGCACGAGCGACCGCGCCCGGGCCACCGTAGGAAATCTGCCCCTCACCGATCCAGCCGTCCAGATAACCGACGCTGACTTTCAACGCTTCGGGACGTGGCCGTCCGCTCGCGCCGTGGGCACGCACCCGGTCCACGGCTTCTTCGGTAAACGCCACCTGGGAAAAATCCGCGCACACGTCCGGTGTGAGGTAGGCCGCCGGGTCGTGCACTTCGTAGATCAATTGTTCGGTGCACGTGGCACGGCTGACCCGCCCACCGGAACCTGCGACCTTGGTGATCAAGGCCTCGCCGTCTGCGTCAATCTCGGCCAGTGGAAAGCCAAGGCGTGCCAGATCGTCCACGTCCTTGAAACCCGGATCGGCAAAGTAGCCACCGCTGACCTGCCCCGCACATTCCAGTAAATGCCCCACCAGCGTGCCGCGCCCCAGCCGTTGCCAATCATCCGCAGCCCAGCCGAATTCGAACATCTGCGGCGCCAGGAACAGCGAAGGGTCTGCCACCCGGCCGGTGATCACCACGTCGGCCTCGGCGCGCAAGGCGTCGATAATGCCGTCGGCGCCCAAATAGGCGTTCGCGGAAATCAATCGCTCGCCCAACGAGCCAAGGGTCTGGCCGTTGTCGAGCAACTGCTCCGGCTGGGCACGCAAGGTCTCAAGCACGTCGTCGCCAACCACCGCCAGCACCTTGAGGTTAAGCCCCAGTTCACTGGCAATCCGCCGCACTTCAACCGCCGCCGCCACCGGATTGGCCGCGCCCATATTGGTGATTACCCGCAGGCGTCGGCGCCCTTCGGGCCGGCCGACAAAGGGCAGCACGCGGCGCATGCGCTCACTCAACAGCGGGTCGTAACCGCCTTGTGGATCGCTGATCCGCGCCTGTTGCGCCAGGGCGATGGTGCGTTCGGCCAGGCATTCGAAGACCAGGTAATCCAGGTCGCCCTGTTCGGCCAATTCCACCGCAGGTTCGATACGGTCGCCGGAGTAGCCGGCACCGGAACCGATGCGCAAGGTTTTCATTTCAAATCACTCCCAGGAGCAAAGCCGTCAGGGTCATCAACACCGACGCGGCAAACAGAAAGGGGATGGTGAAGCGCTGGTGATCGGCCAATTCGATCTTGCACAGGCCCACCAACAGGAAGGTCGCAGGCGTCAACGGGCTGACCGGAAAGCCGGTGGTGTGCACGCCCAGCAACGAGGCCTGGGCCACTTGCAGCGGGTCGACGCCCAAGGCCTTGCCGACTTCGGCGATCACCGGCATCACGCCGAAATAGTAGGAGTCGGGGTCAAACAGCATGCTCAGCGGCATCGACAGGAAGCCCACCACCGCCGGGATCAACTTGCCGTGGCCCGCCGGAATCTGCGCCACCGCCACTTCGGCGATGGCCTTGAGCATGCCGGTGCCTTGCATGATGCCGGTGAACACACCGGCGGCGAGCAGGATGCTGGCCATGGTCAGGGCGGTTTTTGCGTGGGCGTCGATCCGCGCGCGTTGGGCGTCGACGTTCGGGTAGTTGATGCACAGCGCCACCACGGTGCCGAGCATGAACATCACCACCGGGTCGACCCAACCGGCGATCATCACCACCATCACCAGTACCGTCAGGACCAGGTTGACCCAGAACAGCCGCGGGCGACGCAGGGCAATGTCATCGTCGCTGAGCACCCGTTGCGGCACGGCGTCCACGCTGGAACCAGCGCCCAGGCCCAGGCGTTTTTCTTCCCGGTGGCCCAGCCACCAGGCGCAGGCGAATACAAAGACCAGGCCGACGATCTGCACCGGGATCAGCGGCTGGAACAAGTCCGCCACCGGCACGTGCAGCGCCGCCGAGGAACGCAGTACCGGGCCGGTCCACGGCAGGAAGTTGACCCCGGCCGCCATCGCCGCCACACACGCGAGGATGCGTTTATCAATTCCCAGCCGCGTGTACAGCGGCAGCATCGCCGGCACCGTCACCAGGAAGGTCACCGCGCCGGAGCCGTCGAGGTGCACCAGCAGGGCCAGGGTCGCGGTACCGACGACAATCCTTGTAGGACGCGTCCCTACCGTGCGCAGGATGCGATCAATGATTGGATCCAGCATGCCGGCATCGGTCATGATCCCGAAGAACAGGATCGCGAACACAAACATCCCCACCACGGGGGCGACGTTCTTGATGCCGGTGATGATGAAGGCGCTGGTTTGCAGGCCGAAACCGCCCAGCAGCGCGGCGATGATCGGCAAGGCGATCAGGGCCACCAGTGGCGACAGGCGTTTGCTCATGACGGCAGTGAGCAGGCACAGGATGGTGATGACACCCAGGGTAGCGAGCATGGGGTAGCTCCAGAACGGCGTTTTCGGCCGGTTATTGTTTTCCCTGGAGTATTGGAATCGCGTTAGGCTTTGTAAATTGGAATATTCGGCACCCCACATTCGAAAAAACAAAACGCCCGAGCAAAATAAAAATGAAAAATTCGATCCAGCATATCCAGGCGTTTCTCGCCGTTGCCCGCACGGGCAGTTTTACCAAGGCTGCCAACGAACTGCATTTGTCGCCCTCGGCGCTGACCGTGCAGGTGCAGCAACTGGAAGAGTGGCTAGGGGTTGCCCTGCTCGACCGCAGCCCGCGCCACGTCAGCATCACCGCCGCCGGCCTGGATGCTCGCGGGCCGATGGAGAAGCTGTTGCTGGACCTGGACAACATCGTCACCGGCTCCCGTGACCTGGCAGCGCTACGACGAGGCGTGGTGACCATCGCCGCCCTGCCCTCCGTGTGCGCCGGCGCGTTACCTCCCGCCCTGCGCCTGTTTCGCGAACGTTTTGCCGGGATCGAGGTGCGCTTGCATGACCTGGTTGCTCACCGCATTCATGCGCAAGTGCGTTCGGGCGAGGTGGATTTCGGTATTGGTGTGCGGGCGCGGCTGAGCCACGGGTTGGCGTTTGTGCCGGTGCTGAATGATCGGTTATGTGCGTTCGTGCCGCTGGCTCATCCGCTGACTCGTTTTGCAAAGTTGAGCCTGGAGCAACTGGCCGACCAGCCGATCATCCTCACCGGCCGCGACAGCAGCGTGCGGGAACAGGTGGACGCGTTGTTCGATGAAACACGCCTGACGATGCTCGCGGGGATGGAGGCCAACTACATGTCGACCGTGTTGGCGTTGGTGCGGCAGGGCTTGGGGATCAGTGTGTTGCCGGAATCGGCGGCGGACAGTCTGGAGGGGTTGAAGCGGATTACCATTGATCATCCGGGGGTGAACCGGGAGATCGGGTTGATCAGTCGCAGTGGACAGCCGTTGAGCCCAGCGGCGCAGCGCTGTTTTGAGTTGCTCAGTGAAGAATTACCTGGCGCACCGCAAAACTAAATGTGGGAGCGGGCTTGCTCGCGAAGGCGGTGGGTCAGCCAATACATGTGCTGACTGGTACACCGCCTTCGCGAGCAAGCCCGCTCCCACATTTTTGAGCGCATTTCAGCCCAGCATCGGCACATGCTTGGGATGGCTGGCCACGCGCTTCAACCACGCCTGCACGCCTGGATAGGCGCTCAGGTCAAAGCCACCTTCATCCGCCACATGGGTGTAGGCATACAGCGCCACGTCGGCAATCGAGAATTGGTCGCCCACCAGATACGGCGTCAATTGCAACTGGCGCTCCATCACCTTCAGGGCCTTGTATCCGCCCTTGTGCAGCTTCTTGTATTCCTCCAGGCGATCTTCCGGCAGCCCCAGGTAAAACTGGATAAACCGCGCCACCGCGATGTACGGCTCGTGGCTGTACTGCTCGAAAAACTGCCACTGCAGAACCTGGGTGCGCAGGCGCGGTTCGCTGGGCAGGAACTCGCTGCCATCGGCCAGGAAGTTGAGAATCGCATTGGACTCCCACAGGCAGGTGCCGTCTTCCAGCTCCAGCACCGGGATCTTGCCGTTGGGGTTCTTGGCCAGGAACTCCGCGGTCTGGGTGTCGCCCTTCAGGATGTCGACATCGATCCACTCATAGTCGATGCCCAACAGGCTGAGCATGAGTTTGACTTTGTAGCAGTTGCCCGATTTGTAATCGCCGTAGACCTTGTACATGGAGGCTCCCCTATGCCGCTTGCGCGTGCTGTGCTTGACGGACCACCGCAGCGAGACGCTTGAGACCTTCGTCCAAGCGCGCCGGGTCGATATGGCTGAAATTGAGCCGCAGGTGACCGTGATGATTGTCCGGCTCGGAGAAGAACGGTTCACCGGGCATGAACGCGATGTCCTGGTCGAGCGCAGGTGCCAACAAGGTGCGGGTATCGAGCGGCTGTTTCAAGGTCAGCCAGAAGAATAATCCGCCCTGGGGTATTTGCCAGTCGGCCAGGTCGCTGAAATGCCGCGCCAGTGCAGCCTGGAACGCGTCGCGCCGGCCCCGGTAAAAGCTGCGCAACTCTACCAGGTGATGCTGGTATTTCTCGGTGCCGATCCATTGCATCGCCTGCCACTGGCCAACGCGGTTGGTATGCAGGTCGGCTGACTGCTTGAGTTTGAGCAAGTGCGGGAACAGGTCCGGACTGGCGATCAGGTAGCCGACCCGCAGGCCGGGCAACAAGGTCTTGGATACGGTGCCGGTGTAGATCCAGCTGGCCTTTTTCAGCCGGCTGACGATGGGTTGCGCGCTGCCGCCGTCGAAGGTCAGTTCGCGGTAGGGTTCGTCTTCGATCAGGGTTACGCCAAACTCGTCCAGCAACGCGGCGACGGCCTCGCGCTTGGCATCGCTGTAGCGCACCGCCGAAGGGTTCTGGAACGTCGGGATCAGGTAGACGAAGGACGGGCGATGCTGCTCAAGGCTGCTGCGCAAGGCTCTGAGGTCCGGACCGTCCGCCTCAAGCTGTACGGTCAGGCAATCGGCGCCGAACAATTGGAAAATCTGCAATGCCGCAAGGTAAGTCGGGCCTTCCAGGAGGATTTTGGTGCCCTTGTCGATGTACAGCTTGGCCGCCAGGTCCAGGGTTTGCTGGGAGCCGCTGACCACCATGACCTGGCGCGCATCGCAGGCAATACCCAGCACCCGCGCCTCGGCCGCCAGCAATTCACGCAACTGTGGCTCGCCTTCGCTCATGCCGTATTGGCCGATATTCAGCGGCATGCCTTCCCAATCCAGCGTGGGCAGCATCACTTCGGCCGGCAGGCCACCGGCGAAGGACATCACCTGCGGCTTTTGCGCCGCCGCGAGGATCTCACGGATCAGGGAGCTTTTAAGACGCGAAACACGTTCTGAGAAGGCCATAAGGGTCACCGGTAGCAAAGCCTGGGGAAAATACGTCAAACTGCTTGACCGAAATTACGACGACTTGGGCAGATACGTCAATATGCTTGACCTTAAAAACCAGACCAGCCAGCAAACCGCCATGGAAGCCTTCTTCTTCGGCTACCAGGCGTTCACCGCCAAGGCTGACGAAATGCTGGAGCGCCGCGGCTTGAGCCGGGTGCATCAACGCATCGTGTTTTTTATCGCGCGCTACCCGGCCTTGAGCGTCAAGGAGCTGCTGGAACTGCTCGGCGTGAGCAAACAGGCGCTGAACATGCCGTTGCGCCAACTGCAGGAGATGCACCTGGTGGACAGCGTGGCGTCCGAGACCGACAAGCGTAAGCGCCTGCTGGAGTTGACCGAGGAAGGCCGGCGTTTCGAACAATCGCTGCGGCGCGAACAGGTAAAGCTGCTGCAACGGGCGTTTGCCGAGGCAGGCGAGACGGCGGTAGAAGGCTGGCTGGCGGTAAACAAGGCACTCAGTGGCCAATCCTGAATTGCCTTTCATCCCCTTTCGCACACAAAATAGAAAACATTATTTGCTTTATTTGTATACAAAAGCATAATTCGCTTCGTGCGAGTTCCTGACCTATTGGTCAACAAAACCCGCTGGTACCTCAAAGCGCTGCTGCCCACTCATGTGTCCGGCGCTGGAAATAACAATAAAACTCTTGAGGAGTACTTGCTGTGGAAAGCCGCAAATCCGAAGCCCCTACGCTCGACCTCTCGCCAACCCACAACGGTTGGCTGGAACGCCTGTTCAAACTCCGCTTGCATGGCACCACAGTGAAGACCGAGCTGATCGCTGGCCTCACGACCTTTATCACCATGGCCTACATCATCTTCGTCAACCCCAACATCATGGCCGACGCCGGCATCGATCACGGCGCGGCGTTTGTCGCCACCTGCATCTCCGCCGCGCTGGGTTGCCTGCTGATGGGCCTGTACGCCAACTGGCCAGTAGGCCTGGCGCCGGGCATGGGCCTGAACGCGTTTTTCACCTACACCGTGGTCGGGACCATGGGCTACAACTGGGAGACGGCACTGGGTGCGGTGTTTATCTCCGGTGTGTTGTTCATGATCCTGACGCTCTCACGCATTCGCGAGTGGCTGCTCAACAGCATTCCGGTGAGCCTGCGCCATGCCATGGGCGCCGGCGTCGGATTGTTTCTCGGGGTGATCGGCCTGAAAACCGCCGGCATCATCGTGCAAAGCCCGGCCACCCTGATCAAGCTCGGCTCCCTGCATGAACCCGCCCCATTGCTGGCGGCCATCTGCTTCCTGTTGATTGCGATCCTCAGCTACCACCGGGTATTCGGCGCGATCCTGATCAGCATCATCGCCGTGACCCTCGCCGGTTGGGGCCTGGGCCTGGTGGAGTACCACGGCATCCTGGCCACCCCGCCAAGCCTGGCGCCGACCTGGATGGCCATGGACGTGATGGGCGTGTTCAACGTCAGTATGATCAGCGTGGTGTTCGCCTTCCTGTTTGTGCACATGTTCGACACCGCCGGCACCCTGATGGGCGTGGCCCAGCGCGCAGGCCTGGTGAATGCCGACGGCAAGATCGAAAACCTCTCCCGCGCCCTGAAAGCCGACAGCGCCTCCAGCGTGTTCGGCGCCATGGTCGGCGTGCCGCCAGTCACCAGTTACGTGGAAAGCGCTGCCGGGGTTGCCGCCGGTGGCCGCACCGGGCTGACGGCGGTTACGGTTGGCGTGTTGTTTATCGCAGCGATGTTTTTTGCCCCGCTGGCTGGCATGATTCCGGCCTATGCCACCGCCGGCGCGTTGATCTATGTGGCGATGCTGATGATGAGCGGCATGGCCCATATCAATTGGGACGACGCCACCGACAGCATTCCGGCGATCGTCACGGCGATCATGATGCCCCTGACCTTCTCGGTGGCCGACGGCATCGCCCTGGGTTTCATCACCTACGTGGCGCTGAAGGCCGGTACGGGTAAACACAAGGAAATTTCCATCAGCCTGTGGGTGCTTTGCGCGATCTTCATCGCCAAGTTCGCGTTCCTGTAGGCCAACCCGCTTGACCCTGCCTCACCCCGTCGGGTGGGGCTTTTGTACGAATGGAGGAATGCAATGAGTCTGGAAACCTGGCTGCTGTTCAGCGGCGCTGCGCTGGTGGTGATCCTGATCCCCGGCCCCCTGTCCTTGCTGATGATCAGCAACAGCCTGAACTACGGCCTGCGCCGTTCGTACCCGGCCTTTCTCGGCGGGGTGATTGCTTCCATCTGCCTGCTGAGCGCCTCGGCGCTGGGTTTGGGTGCGTTGTTGCTGGCCTCGGAACAGTTGTTCAGCGCCCTGAAGATCGTCGGTGCGCTGTACCTGTTCTACCTCGCCTGGCAGAGCTGGCAGCAATCCCGGCAACCGGCCCACGTCGCCGACGTACCGCAAGTGGCCGCCACCCCGCGTTTTCGTGCGCTGTTTGGCCGGGCCTTTGTGCTGGGCGCCAGCAACCCGAAGGACATCCTGTTTTTCGCCGCCTTCCTGCCGCAATTCCTCAGTGCCCAGCAGGCCTTTTTGCCGCAGTTGCTGATCATGATCGCCACCTGGACCGTGCTCGACCTGCTGTGCAAACTGGCCTACGGCCTCGGCGCCCATGGCGCCGCGCGCTACCTGCGCAGCGGCAGGGGCCAGAGCTGGTTCAACCGGATCAGCGCGGGCTTGTTCACAGGCGCCGGCGCTGCGTCGCTATTGAGCCGCTGAAGATCCAGCCCCGATCGCACTGACGATCGGGGCCGCCTTTATGGTGCAATCAGCAGGCGAAAAAAAGCCCGCAGTGTGAGCGGGCGAAAAACCAACGAAGAGCTTTGGGGGTGTGAAGCGCGGTGACGACTCAGCTACCGCGATAGGTGGAGTAGCTGTAAGGCGAAATCAGCAAAGGCACGTGGTAGTGATCCTGTTCGGCGCTGATGCCGAAGCGCAGCACCACCACATCGAGAAACGCAGGTTCGGGCAGTTGCACACCGCGGGCGCGGTAGTAATCACCGGCGCTGAACTGCAACTGATAGACGCCGCTGCGGTAGTCATCGCCTTGCAGCAGGGGTGCATCGCAGCGGCCGTCGCTGTTGGTCAGGGTGCTGGCGACCAGCTCAAGCTGTGCGCCCTCGACACGGTACAACTCAACCTTGATCGCGCTGCCAGGGCAGCCATGCGCGGCGTCCAATACGTGTGTGGTCAAACGTCCCATAGCGTCTGCGCGCCTCCCGAAGTCAGTAAAAGTGAAAGACCGCACCTTTTCAGGTCACTGAAAAAGCCGGCGATGGCTGATTAAGACACTTTTCAAAAAAATTGTACACAATAAATTCAACAAGCCTGCGTTCCGTTGCTGACGCCGATACTGTAGGAGCGAGCTTGCTCGCGAAGATCGTTAACGATAACGCAGCGCTTCAGGGTTAACGAGGCGCTCTCAGGTTTTTCGCGAGCAAGCTCGCTCCTACAGTGAATGAGGTTTTTTTCAATTTAGCTGACCAGTCAGGCAGGTTTATTGCAGTGCTATTCTGCAAAGACCCTGCGGAAAAAATGCAGAAATACAGGCTTACAAAGTGCACACTAAGTTGTATACAATCAGTCATCGTTGTGACGCCACCCAGTATTTCCGCTGCCCGGCCGCCACACACACCGCTACCACGAACAAGAAGGAAGACTGCAGTGAGCGCTGACTACCCACGCGACCTGATCGGTTACGGCAGTAACCCTCCTCACCCACACTGGCCGGGCAAGGCCCGTATCGCCCTGTCGTTCGTACTCAACTACGAAGAAGGTGGTGAGCGCAACATCCTGCACGGCGACAAAGAGTCGGAAGCCTTCCTGTCCGAGATGGTCTCGGCGCAACCGCTGCAAGGCGAGCGCAACATGAGCATGGAGTCGCTGTACGAATACGGCAGCCGTGCCGGCGTGTGGCGCATCCTCAAGTTGTTCAAGGAATTCGATATCCCGCTGACCATCTTCGCCGTGGCCATGGCCGCCCAGCGCCACCCGGATGTGATCCGCGCGATGGTCGCCGCCGGCCACGAGATCTGCAGCCACGGCTACCGCTGGATCGACTACCAATACATGGATGAGGCCCAGGAACGCGAGCACATGCTCGAAGCGATCCGCATCCTCACCGAACTCACCGGCGAGCGCCCACTGGGCTGGTACACCGGCCGCACCGGCCCCAACACCCGGCGGCTGGTGATGGAGGAAGGCGGCTTCCTCTATGACTGCGACACCTATGACGACGACCTGCCCTACTGGGAACCCAACAACCCGACCGGCAAGCCGCACCTGGTGATCCCCTACACCCTGGACACCAATGACATGCGCTTCACCCAGGTCCAGGGTTTCAACAAGGGCGACGACTTTTTCGAATACCTGAAAGACGCCTTCGACGTGCTGTATGCCGAAGGCGCGGACGCACCGAAAATGCTCTCCATCGGCTTGCACTGCCGCCTGATCGGCCGCCCGGCACGCCTGGCCGCCCTCAAGCGGTTTATCGAATACGCCAAGGGCCATGACCAGGTGTGGTTTACCCGCCGCGTCGACATCGCCCGTCACTGGCATGACGTACACCCTTTCCAGGGAGCCGCCAAATGACCGCGTTCCAAACCCTGAAACCGTCGAGCCTGAGCCGCGACGAATTCGTCGCAGCCTTCGCCGACATCTACGAACATTCGCCATGGGTGGCCGAAAAGGCCTTCGACCTGGGCCAGGACGCTTCGATCGACGAGATCGAAACCCTGCACCAGCGCATGAGCGACATCCTGTTGAGCGCCGATCACACCAGTCAACTGGCCCTGATCAACGCTCACCCGGACCTGGCGGGCAAAGCGGCCGTCCAGGGCCAGTTGACCGAAGCCAGCACTAATGAACAGGCTGGCGCCGGTATTCACCAATGCTCGAGCGACGAGTTTTCGCGCTTCACCGAGCTGAACGATGGCTACAAGGCCAAGTTCAAGTTTCCCTTCATCATGGCGGTAAAAGGCAGCAACCGGCACCAGATCCTTGCCGCGTTTGAAACGCGTATTCACAACTCGGTGGAAGCCGAGTTCAAATGTGCGCTGGCCGAGATCAATAAAATCGCGTTGTTCCGATTACTGACCCTTTAGCAGACCTGGCCCGAGCGGTTCATGAACGCCCAGGGCCTGGCGAGCATCCCAAGCCACTTACTTTAAGGCAGACAAGAAGAATGAAAGCGCAACCCGTACCTTTCGAAAAGTTCGTCAACCTGGCCGACGCCCGCCTGGGCACCAAGATCATCTCTGTCACCGATGACTGGTTCGCCGACGCCAACCGCCTGTTCCAGCCGACCCCGGCCGTGTGGAAGGAGGGCGTTTTCGATGACAACGGCAAGTGGATGGACGGCTGGGAGTCGCGCCGCAAGCGCTTCGAAGGCTACGACAGCGCAGTTATCCGCCTGGGCGTACCGGGCTCGATCAAAGGCGTGGACATCGACACTTCATTCTTCACCGGCAACTTCCCGCCATCGGCGTCCCTGGAAGCCTGCTTCCTCGCGAGCGGCGAGCCGGATGACAACACCCAGTGGGTTGAAGTGCTGTCGGCTGTGGAGCTGCAAGGCAACAGCCATCACTTCCACGAGATCAACAACGACCAGGCCTTCAGCCACCTGCGTTTCAACATCTACCCGGATGGTGGCGTGGCCCGTCTGCGTGTGTACGGCATTCCATTCCGCGACTGGTCGGCGGTGGGCGACAACGAACAGGTGGACCTGGCTGCTGCATTGAACGGCGGCCGCGCACTGGCCTGCTCCGATGAACACTTCGGGCGCATGAGCAACATCCTCAACCCGGGCCGTGGCATCAACATGGGCGACGGCTGGGAAACCGCACGTCGTCGTACGCCGGGCAATGACTGGGTGATCGTCGCACTGGGCCACCCGGGCGAGATCGAGAAGATCGTGGTCGACACCCTGCACTTCAAGGGCAACTACCCGGACACTTGCTCGATCCAGGGCGCGTTCGTGAAGGGCGGCACCGACAGCCAGATCGAAACCCAATCGCTGTTCTGGCGCGAACTGCTGCCGGCGCAGAAACTGGAAATGCACGCTGAACACACGTTTGCCGAGCAGATCAAGGCGCTGGGCCCGATCACCCACATTCGTCTGAATGTGTTCCCGGATGGTGGTGTGAGCCGCCTGCGGGTTCTCGGTAAGGTCTCGAAGTAACACCCGATCATTCCCACGCTCTGCGTGGGAATGCATACCGTGACGCTCTGCGTCACAAGAGCGGACGCAGAGCGTCCAGGGCGGCGTTCCCACGCAGAGCGTGGGAACGATCCATACACAAGATTAAGAAGACAGCCATGCGCACACTGATGATCGAACCCCTGACCAAAGAAGCCTTCGCCCCTTTCGGAGACGTTATCGAAACCGATGGCAGCGATCACTTCATGATCAACAACGGGTCGACCATGCGCTTTCATAAACTGGCGACGGTTGAAACCGCCACGCCAGAAGATAACGCGATCATCAGCATCTTCCGCGCCGACGCGCAGGACATGCCGCTGACCGTGTGCATGCTGGAACGACACCCGCTGGGCAGCCAGGCTTTCATCCCGCTGCTCGGCAACCCCTTTCTGATCGTGGTCGCGCCACTTGGCGATGAACCTGTATCGGGCTTGGTCCGCGCCTTCGTTACCAACGGCAGGCAGGGCATTAATTACCATCGCGGCGTCTGGCACCACCCGGTGCTGACGATCGAAAAGCGGGATGACTTCCTGGTGGTTGATCGCAGTGGCACAGGCAATAACTGCGATGAGCATTTTTTCAAAGAGGATGAGCGGTTGATCCTCGCCCCCCACCAATAAGAGAAGGTCTGATCACTCGACGACAGAGTGACAGGCGAGAGGTAAAGACTGTGGAAGCACATTTGATGGAATGGCTGAACCTGAGCGTGCGCTGGGTTCACATGATCACTGGCGTCGCCTGGATCGGCGCTTCGTTCTACTTCGTCTGGCTGGAAAACAACCTCAACCGCGTGAACCCCAAGGACGGCCTCGCCGGTGACTTGTGGGCGATCCACGGTGGCGGTATCTACCACCTGGAAAAATACAAACTGGCCCCGCCGACCATGCCGGACAACCTGCACTGGTTCAAATGGGAAGCCTACTTCACCTGGATGTCCGGCATCGCGCTGCTGTGCGTGGTGTTCTACGCCAACCCGACCTTGTACCTGCTGGCCCCGGGCAGCAGCCTCAGCGGTCCGGAAGGTGTGTTGCTGGGCCTCGGCTCGCTGCTGGCCGGCTGGTTCATCTACTCCTTTCTCTGCGACTCGGCACTGGGCAAGCGCCCCGCCCTGCTCGGCCTGATCCTGTTCGTGCTGTTGATTGCCGCCGCGTACGGCTTCAGCAAGGTGTTCAGCGGTCGTGGTGCGTACCTGCATGTGGGCGCCGTGATCGGCACCATCATGGTGGGCAACGTGTTCCGCATCATCATGCCGGCCCAACGTGCGCTGGTGGCGGCCATCGCCGAAAACCGCACGCCCGACCCGGCACTGCCGGCCAAGGGTTTGCTGCGTTCGCGCCACAACAACTACTTCACCTTGCCGGTGCTGTTCATCATGATCAGCAACCACTTCCCGAGCACCTACGGCAGCCAATACAACTGGCTGATCCTCGCAGGTATCGCGGTGGCGGCGGTGTTGGTGCGTCACTACTTCAACACCCGTCACAACAGCCAGAAATACGCCTGGACCTTGCCGGTGGGCGCACTGGCAATGATTTGCCTGGCCTACGTGACCGGCCCAAAACCGGTGGCGACTGCACCGGAAGTGGCCAAGGCGCCAGCGGCCATCGAGTACCAGCCGCTGCCGGAAACGGCGTTGGGTGGCGGGCTTAAACCGGCTGCTCCAGCGGCACCTGCACCGGCACCTGCCGAAGCAGCACCGGCCCAGGCCTCGATTGATTTTGACAAGGTCCACGGGGTGATCCAGGAGCGCTGCGCGGTGTGCCATTCGGCCAAGCCGACAAGCCCGCTGTTCAGCACCGCGCCGGCCGGGGTGATGTTTGATACGCCGCAGCAGATCCAGCAAATGGCCCCGCGCATCCAGGCACAGGCCGTGGCCAGCCAGATCATGCCGCTGGGCAATATCACCCAGATGACCCAGCAGGAACGGGACTTGATTGGCACCTGGATCACTCAGGGGGCGCGTACCAACTGACTGATTAACGCAGGACTAGTGTGGGAGCGGGCTTGCTCGCGAATGCGGTGTGTCATTCAACACTTCAGGTGACTGAACCACCGCGTTCGCGAGCAAGCCCGCTCCCACATGGGATCTGCGGTGTGCTTTGACGAATGAGTTCCACCCGGCAATTGAATGCCGAACAACACAACAATAAAAAGATCCGAGGTGTTGCATGTCCCAGCTAGAAACGCAGACTCCTGCCGCGCCCGCCATGGTGCGGCTGCCCCTCTTGCAACTGATTCTGGTAGGCCTGCAACACGTCTTGCTGATGTACGGTGGCGCCGTCGCCGTGCCTTTGATCATCGGCCAGGCCGCGGGCCTGAGCCGTGAAGAAATCGCCTTCCTGATCAACGCCGACCTGCTGGTGGCGGGCATCGCAACCATGGTCCAGTCCTTCGGTATCGGCCCGGTAGGCATTCGTATGCCGGTGATGATGGGCGCCAGTTTCGCCGCTGTCGGCAGCATGGTGGCCATGGCCGGCATGCCCGGCATCGGTCTGCAGGGGATCTTCGGTGCGACCATCGCCGCCGGTTTTTTCGGCATGGTGATCGCGCCGTTCATGTCCAAGGTCGTGCGCTTCTTTCCACCGCTGGTGACCGGTACCGTGATCACCGCCATTGGTCTTTCGCTGTTTCCCGTCGCGGTCAATTGGGCCGGCGGTGGCGCAGCGGCGTCCACGTTTGGCTCACCGATTTACCTGGCGATTGCCGCGCTGGTGCTGGCCACCATCCTGCTGATCAACCGTTTCATGCGCGGCTTCTGGGTGAATATCTCGGTGCTGATCGGCATGGCCCTCGGCTACGGGCTGTGCGGGATGATCGGCATGGTCGACCTCAGCGGCCTGGCGCGCGCCCCGTGGGTGCAAGTGGTGACGCCACTGCATTTCGGCATGCCCAAGTTCGAGTTGGCGCCGATCCTGTCGATGTGCCTGGTGGTGGTGATCATCTTCGTCGAGTCCACCGGGATGTTCCTCGCCCTGGGCAAGATCACCGGCCAGGACGTCACGCCGAAAATGCTCCGCCGTGGCCTGTTGTGTGACGCCGGCGCATCGTTTTTTGCCGGGTTCTTCAACACCTTCACCCACTCCTCGTTCGCGCAGAACATCGGCCTGGTGCAGATGACCGGCGTGCGCTGCCGTTCGGTGACGATCGTGGCCGGCGCGTTCCTGATTGTGCTGAGCCTGCTGCCCAAGGCCGCCTTTTTGGTAGCGTCGATTCCACCCGCAGTGCTGGGCGGCGCGGCGATTGCCATGTTCGGCATGGTGGCAGCCACCGGGATCAAGATCCTCCAGGAAGCCGACATTGCCGACCGTCGTAACCAGTTGCTGGTGGCGGTGAGTATCGGCATGGGATTGATCCCGGTGGTACGTCCCGAATTCTTTGCACAGCTGCCGCTATGGATGAGCCCGATCACTCACAGCGGCATCGCCATGGCCACGATCAGCGCGCTGTCGCTGAACCTGTTATTCAACATCCTGGGTGGCGCCGAACGCGCTGCCCCTAGCGCTCACGCACACCCACATTGATTCCTGCGTCACAACAAAAACAATAACGATCAGGGAACACACCATGTACGCCATTCACCCGGGGCCGGCCACGCGCCGTGCCCCATTCTCGCCCCGCGCGCTCTTTAACGGCGCACTTGAGCACAGGCCTGGGAGTCAGTATTCTCGGCGCCCGCTCAAATCGACTCAAAAAAAAACAGCGAATGTAAAAGCTGACTGCAAGGCCAACTTATCCCGGCCCCACGTCCGCAGCCAATGTGTGCAAAAACTCTCCGAATTCGACTGTGTTCATCACAGCCGACGGGGATTTTTTGGCTTTTTAAACACCTTGGCGCAGCTCTTGCTAAAAGCATCAAAGCTGACCGAACAGACGATTTTTGCGGCAAGCCAAAAGACGCCACACCAGAGCGTCCGCTTAGAAAAAAAACCAGAAACCTTTACCTCGGGAGCAACCGAATGAAACGTACCGTGAACAGCCTGATGCTGGCAGGATCCCTGCTGGCCGGGGGCCAGGCCATGGCCGGTGATCTGCTGCAGTGGCAGAACAACAGCCTGACTTATCTGTGGGGCAAGAACTTCACTGTTAACCCGCAGATCCAGCAAACCGTGACCTTCGAACACGCCGATGCGTGGAAGTACGGCGACAACTTCTTCTTCCTCGACCGCATCTTTTACAACGGCAAGGAAGACGGCAATGTCGGCCCGAGTACTTACTACGGTGAGTTCAGCCCACGCTTGTCGTTCGGCAAGATTTTCGACAAGGACTTGTCGTTCGGTCCGATCAAGGACGTGCTGCTGGCGTTCACTTACGAGTTCGGCGAAGGCGACAACGAGTCGTACTTGCTCGGCCCGGGCTTCGACCTGGCAATCCCTGGTTTCGACTACTTCCAGCTGAACTTCTACCAGCGCCAGACCGAAGGCAATCGCCCGGGTGACGGCGTATGGCAGATCACACCGGTGTGGTCGTACACGATCCCGGTGGGCAACTCCAATGTGCTGATCGACGGCTTCATGGACTGGGTGGTGGATAACGACAAGAACGCCCGCGGCACTTACCACGCCAACCTGCACTTCAACCCGCAGATCAAATATGACCTGGGCAAGGCGTTGCATTGGGGCGAGAAGCAGTTGTATGTCGGTATCGAATACGACTACTGGAAGAACAAGTACGGGATCCAGGACAGCGGCGCGTTCGAGACCAACCAGGACACTGCGAGCCTGTTGGTGAAGTACCACTTCTAACCAACACCGCGCCTCCATATGGGAGCTGGCTTGCCTGCGATAGCATCACTGCGGTGTAACTGAAACTGCGAGGTGCCTGCATCGCAGGCAAGCCCGCTCCCACACAAGCCCGCTCCCACATTCAGTCCGGTGTCAGGCCTAGAAACCGCTGCAACTCTTCGCGCTTGGCCAGCGCATCCCGCCTTCCCAGCTCGATCAATTCGCTGCAATACCCCGCCTCGAACAGCAGGTAGCTGAGCACACCCGCGCCACTGGTTTTGGTCGCCCCCGGCCCGCGCAGAAACAGGCGCAATGCCGCCGGCAATTCCTGGCGGTGACGTGCCGCGATTTCGTCGATTGGCTGACTGGGAGCGATCACCAATACTTCCACTGGTGCCAAACCTTGTATCGCCGCGTTGGCCGGCAACACGTGGCTGAACTGGTTCAGGCGCTCGAGCAATTCGATATCGCTTTCCAGGCTGTCGATGAACGTACTGTTGAGCATGTGCCCGCCGATCTGCGCCAACGTCGGCTCCTGGCCGGTGAAGGTGCGCGCCGGGTTCGATGGATCGTTGCCACGCGGGTTGCCACTGACCCCCACCACCAGCACGCGGCTGGCGCCCAGGTGCAACGCAGGACTGATCGGCGCCGACTGGCGCACCGCTCCGTCACCAAAATATTCCTGGCCGAGTTTGACCGGCGCAAACAGCAACGGAATCGCCGAGCTGGCCAGCAAGTGTTCAACGGTCAATTGGGTGGGAATGCCGATGCGCCGATGCCGCAACCAGGCATCGATGGTGCCGCCGCCCTGATAGAAGGTCACGGCTTGCCCGGACTCGTATCCGAACGCGGTCACCGCCACAGCATGAAGGTGTTTCTCGCGGATCGACTGCGCGATGCCTTCCAGGTGCAGTTTGTCGCGCAACAAGTCCCGCAGCGGCGAACTGTTGAGCAGCGCCACTGGCACCTGCGCCCCCATCCCCAGCAGGCTGTGGACAAGGAATCGACTGGCCTGGCTGATCACCCCGGGCCAGTCGCTGCGCAGCACCAGGTGGCTGCGAAAGCCCTGCCAGAAGGCGGTCAGGCGCTGGATGGCGGCGGTAAAGTCCATGGCGCCACTGGCCAGGCTCACTGCATTGATCGCCCCGGCCGAGGTGCCGACGATCACCGGAAACGGATTGGCCGCGCCCGGCGGCAACAGCTCGGCTATCGCCGCCAGTACCCCCACCTGATAGGCGGCCCGCGCCCCGCCGCCGGAAAGAATCAAGCCTGTGACCGGTTCAGCTGGGCGCATTGCATCACTCCATGGTGCTTGGGGACTTCAGATCAACGGCGGCGTTTTTCATACAGTTTAGGTTCACCTGGCGGCCGGCTCTTGAAGCGGCGGTGCGTCCACAGGTATTGCTCGGGGCATTCGCGCACGGAGGCTTCGACCCACTGGTTGATGCGCAGGCAATCGATCTCGTCGGTTTCACCGGGAAAGTCGGTCAGCGGCGGATGGATCACCAGGCGATAACCGCTGCCGTCGGCCAGGCGTTCCTGGGTGAACGGCACCACCAGAGCCTTGCCCAGGCGGGCGAACTTGCTGGTGGCGGTCACGGTGGCGGCCTGAATGCCGAACAATGGCACGAAGATACTTTGCTTGGCGCCGTAGTCCTGGTCCGGTGCGTACCAGATCGCACGACCGGCCCGCAGCAGCTTGAGCATGCCGCGCACGTCTTCGCGCTCTACGGCCAGGGAGTCGAGGTTGTGCCGCTCGCGGCCACGGCGCTGGACGAAATCGAACAAGGGGTTGCCGTGCTCGCGGTACATGCCGTCGATGGTGTGCTTCTGCCCGAGCAAGGCGGCGCCGATTTCCAGGGTGGTGAAATGCAGGGCCATGAGGATCACGCCCTTGCCTTCCAGTTGCGCCTGCTTGAGGTGCTCCAGCCCTTCGACATGGGCCAGGCGCGCCAGGCGCGGCTTGGACCACCACCAGCTCATGGCCATCTCGAAGAACGCGATGCCGGTGGAGGCAAAGTTTTCCTTGAGCAAATGTTTACGCTCTTTAGCGGACTTTTCCGGGAAGCACAGTTCCAGGTTTCGTGCGGCGATACGTCGACGTTCACCGGCCACCCGGTACATTCCCGCCCCCAAGGCACGGCCAATCCCCAGTAAAGCCCGGTACGGCAACTGCACAATCAGCCACAGCAAACCGAGCCCCAGCCATAACAGCCAGAAGCGCGGATGAAAAAATACAGCTCGAAAACGCGGGCGATCCATTAAAGATTCCGGTAAAGACAACGGCCGAGCATTCTACAACGGTTCGACCCGGCTTGCGGCTAGCGGATGTTCTCGTTATAAGTCTCGACACTTTTCGTGACAAGCCGCTTTGCCGACCATGAGCCAAACCGAACCGCTAGACCAAGATCCCGTGTTCCAGTTGAAAGGCAGCATGCTCGCCATTACCGTGCTGGAACTGGCCCGCAACGACCTTGATGCCCTGGACCGCCAGCTCGCCGCCAAGGTCGCCCTGGCGCCGAACTTCTTCAACAATGCACCGCTGGTGCTGGCCCTGGACAAGCTCCCGGCCGGCCAGGGCGCGGTCGACCTGCCCGGGCTGATGCGCGTGTGCCGCCAGCATGGCCTGCGCACCCTGGCGATCCGTGCCAGCCGGATCGAAGACATCGCCGCGGCAATCGCTATTGAACTGCCAGTACTGCCGCCGTCGGGTGCCCGCGAGCGTCCGCTCGACCCGTTGGTCGGCGAAGAGAAGAAAAAACCGGAGAAACCGCCGGAGCCGACGATCAAGCCGACAAAGATCATCACCTCTCCCGTACGGGGCGGGCAGCAGATTTACGCCCAGGGTGGCGACCTTGTCGTCATCGCCCCGGTCAGCCCGGGGGCGGAACTTCTCGCCGATGGAAACATCCATGTATACGGCCCCATGCGTGGTCGTGCCCTGGCCGGCATAAAAGGTGACACCAAGGCCCGTATTTTTTGCCAGCAGTTGACCGCTGAGCTAGTGTCCATCGCAGGCCAGTACAAGGTTTCGGAAGATTTGCGCCGCGATCCGCTGTGGGGGGCCGGGGTACAAGTCAGCCTGTCGGGCGATGTGTTGAACATCGTTCGTCTTTAACGGATACTGCCGCATTTTCCAAGCATCTCTGGACTCTGATAGCACAGCGAAAACGGCAAAACTTGTGTAGGAATAATTTTAAGGTGGGGTTTGCCCAGGCAAACCGTGCTTTCTCCTACAAGAGCTGCCCGCCTGCAGCGAGTGACAAGAGATGTTTTTCAGGGACTAAAAAGTCCTTTTTCCTTAGGGGTGAAACACCTTGGCCAAGATTCTCGTGGTTACATCCGGCAAGGGTGGTGTGGGTAAGACCACCACCAGCGCCGCTATCGGTACCGGCCTCGCTCTGCGCGGCCACAAGACAGTTATCGTCGACTTCGACGTCGGCTTGCGTAACCTCGACCTGATCATGGGCTGTGAACGCCGCGTGGTTTACGACTTCGTCAACGTCGTCAATGGCGAAGCCAACCTGCAACAGGCACTGATCAAGGACAAGCGCCTTGAGAACCTGTATGTACTGGCCGCCAGCCAGACCCGCGACAAAGACGCGCTGACCAAGGAAGGCGTGGGCAAGGTCCTCGCCGAACTGAAGGAAACCTTCGAATACGTGGTGTGCGATTCCCCGGCGGGTATCGAGACCGGCGCTCACCTGGCGATGTACTTCGCCGACGAAGCCATCGTCGTGACCAACCCTGAAGTCTCCTCGGTACGTGACTCGGACCGCATGCTCGGCCTGCTGGCCAGCAAGTCCCAGCGCGCCGAGAAAGGTGAAGATCCGATCAAGGAACACCTGCTGCTGACCCGCTACAACCCTGAGCGCGTCAGCAATGGCGAAATGCTCGGCGTTGAAGACGTGAAGGAAATCCTCGCCGTGACCCTGCTGGGTGTGATCCCGGAATCCCAGGCCGTCCTGAAGGCATCCAACCAAGGTGTGCCGGTGATTCTTGACGACCAGAGCGACGCCGGCCAGGCGTACAGCGATGCGGTAGATCGCTTGCTGGGCAAGACCGTGGAACATCGCTTCCTCGATGTTAAGAAGAAGGGATTCTTCGAGCGTATCTTTGGAGGCAACTAAACAATGAAATTTCTCGACTTCTTTCGCGCCAACAAAAAGCCAAGTACCGCGTCGGTAGCGAAAGAGCGTCTACAGATCATCGTGGCGCACGAACGCGGCCAACGCAGCACCCCGGATTACCTGCCAGCCCTGCAGAAGGAACTGGTGGAAGTGATCCGCAAGTACGTCAACATCGGTAACGATGACGTGCATGTCGCCCTGGAAAATGACGGCAGCTGCTCGATTCTGGAACTCAATATCACCCTGCCTGATCGTTGATCGAAAAGGCGGTCGCCACGGCGGCTCGGTTACCTGGCTCCCCTCACGGGGCCGGGTGAGCGAGCCGCCGTTGGCGTTTGTTACGAGGCTGTTTTAATGCCGTTGTCCAATGTCCATATCCTTCATCAGGACGCTGCTGTCCTGGTGGTGAACAAGCCTACCCTGCTGCTCTCGGTGCCCGGTCGCGCCGACGACAACAAGGACTGCCTGATCACCCGCCTGCAGGAAAACGGCTACCCCGAAGCCCGCATCGTCCATCGCCTGGACTGGGAAACGTCCGGGATCATCCTGCTGGCCCGAGACGCGGATACCCACCGTGAACTGTCCCGCCAGTTTCATGACCGGGAAACCGAAAAGGCCTACACCGCACTCTGCTGGGGCCAACCGGAACTGGACAGCGGCAGCATCGACTTGCCCTTGCGCTACGACCCGCCGACCAAGCCACGGCACGTGGTGGACCACGAGTTCGGCAAGAACGCGCTGACCTTCTGGAAAGTCCTGGAGCGTTGCGGCGACTGGTGCCGGGTTGAGCTGACGCCGATCACCGGCCGCTCCCATCAACTGCGCGTGCATATGCTGTCCATCGGGCATCCGTTGCTGGGCGATGGCTTGTATGCCCACGAACAGGCCTTGGCTGCCTGGCCACGGCTGTGTCTGCACGCCAGCATGCTGAGCTTCACCCATCCCCAGAGCGGCGAGCGTCTGCGCTTCGAGTGCCCCGCGCCGTTTTAAGCTGTAAACGCAATTAAAATGTGGGAGCGGGCTTGCTCGCGAATGCGGTGGATCAGTTAGCTCATTCGGCGACTGACACACCGCATTCGCGAGCAAGCCCGCTCCCACATTTGTTCTGTGCACTTATCCCGTCGGACGGTAAACTCGCGCCATTGCTGTCTGGAGCTACTTATGCGCGAAGAGTTGAACCAAGGCCTGATCGACTTCCTCAAGGCCTCCCCTACCCCGTTCCATGCCACCGCCGCCCTTGCACAGCGCCTGGAAGCGGCCGGTTTCCAGCGTCTTGACGAGCGCGAGACCTGGACCACCGAGGCCAACGGGCGCTACTACGTGACCCGCAACGACTCCTCGATCATCGCCTTCAAGCTCGGCCGCCACTCGCCCCTGCAAGGCGGCATCCGCCTGGTCGGCGCCCACACCGACAGCCCGTGCCTGCGGGTCAAGCCACAGCCTGAACTGCAACGCCAGGGCTTCTGGCAACTGGGTGTGGAAGTGTACGGCGGCGCGCTGCTGGCGCCGTGGTTCGACCGCGATCTGTCCCTGGCCGGCCGCGTCACTTTCCGCCGCGACGGCAAGGTCGAAAGCCAGCTGATCGACTTCAAGCTGCCCATCGCGATCATCCCCAACCTGGCCATTCACCTGAACCGTGAAGCCAACCAGGGTTGGGCGATCAATGCCCAGACCGAACTGCCGCCGATCCTTGCGCAGTTCGCCGGTGACGAGCGCGTAGACTTCCGCGCAGTGCTGACCGAGCAACTGGCTCGTGAACACGGGTTGAACGCTGACGTGGTGCTCGACTATGAGCTGAGCTTCTACGATACCCAGAGCGCGGCCGTGATCGGCCTCAATGGCGACTTTATCGCCGGTGCCCGCCTCGACAACCTGCTGTCGTGCTACGCCGGCCTGCAAGCCCTGCTCACCGCCGAAACCGATGAAACCTGCGTGCTGGTCTGCAACGACCACGAAGAAGTCGGCTCGTGCTCCGCCTGCGGTGCCGACGGCCCGATGCTGGAGCAGACCCTGCGTCGCCTGCTGCCCGAGGGTGATGAATTCGTACGCACTATCCAGAAGTCGCTGTTGGTGTCTGCCGACAACGCCCACGGCGTGCACCCCAACTACGCCGAGAAGCACGACGCCAACCACGGCCCGAAACTCAATGCCGGCCCGGTGATCAAGGTCAACAGCAACCAGCGCTACGCCACCAACAGCGAAACCGCCGGGTTCTTCCGCCACCTGTGCATGGCCGAAGAAGTGCCGGTGCAAAGCTTTGTGGTACGCAGCGACATGGGTTGCGGCTCGACCATCGGCCCGATCACCGCCAGCCACCTGGGCGTGCGCACCGTGGATATCGGCTTGCCGACGTTTGCGATGCACTCGATTCGCGAGCTGTGCGGCAGCCACGACCTGGCGCACCTGGTGAAGGTGTTGAGTGCGTTTTACGCGAGTCGCGACTTGCCGTAATTGCAGGATGAACACAAATCAAATGTGGGAGCGGGCTTGCTCGCGAATGCAGAGGGTCAGTCAATACATCGGGTGACTGATCCACCGCTTTCGCGAGCAAGCCCGCTCCCACATTTTGATCTTCATTGTTTGATAGATCGGGCTCAGTTCAACACTTCACTCAGCGGAATGAAGTTGACCCGGTCACCGATCTCCAGCGTCGTCCCCTCCAGCACTTCTACCAAACCTTCGGCCCACGCCGCGCTACGCAGCACACCCGAGCTCTGGTTGCGGTAGATGATCGCCTTGCCCTGCTCCAGCCGCCCGCGCAAATACTCGCGGCGATTCCCCGGCTTGGGCCAGACAAACCCCACTGGCACTTCAATGCGCAGCGGCTGCACGTCTTCCACGCCCTGGCGACGCAACAGGTAAGGCCGCGCCAGCAAGGCAAAGGTCACCAGCGTCGACGCCGGATTGCCCGGCAAACCGATCACCGGTACACCACGGAAATGCCCGAACGTCAGCGGCTTGCCCGGCTTGATTGCCAGCTTCCACAGCGCCAGCTTCCCTTCTTCCCGCAGCGCAATCCCGAGAAAATCCGCCTCCCCCACCGACACACCGCCGGTGGACAGAATCAGGTCTACCGAGCCCAATGCGCCCAGGCGTTCGCGGGTTTGTTCCAGGTCGTCCGGCAGGATCCCGGCATCCACCACTTCGCAGCCCAGGCGCTCCAGCCAGCTGCACAGCACCCGGCGATTACTGTTGTAGATCTGCCCGGGGCCCAGCGGCAGACCCGGCTCGATCAACTCGTCGCCGGTGGACAGCACAGCCACGCGGGCGCGTCGTACCACCTCCAGCCGATCACGACCCAGCGAAGCCGCCAGGCCCAACTCGATCGGGCCCAGGCGTGTACCTGCTGGCAACACCCACTCGCCCACCGTGGTTTCCTGGCCTTGGGGACGGATGTTTTGATCCACCTGCAACGCTTCGGTGAAGCTCACCCGCTGATCGGCATGGACCACGGCGTTTTCCTGCATCTCGACGCAGTCCGCGCCCTCCGGTACCGGGGCTCCGGTGAAGATCCGCGCGCAGGTACCGGCAGCCAAGGGCTCGGGTGCCGTGCCCGCAAAAATGCGCTGGCTGACTGCCAGTGGCTCACCGGTCCAGTCCGCCAGGCGCAGGGCGTATCCGTCCATGGCGCTGTTGGGCCAGGGCGGCAAGTCCAGCGTGGAGATCAACGCCTGGGCCAGCACCCGACCATCACACTCGGCCAGCGGCAACGTTTCCGGCTCGCGGATCGGCGCTGCCTCGGCCATCGCCAGCAATTGTTCGAGGGCGTCTTCCACCGGCATCAACGCGCCGGTCTTGCCCGGCTTACCCACGGGATTCACAGGGCTCGGCCTGTTTCAAATGCGGGACGAAGTTGCACGGGCGGTGACGGTTATCCAGTTGCTCGGCGAGAATCCCGTCCCAACCGGTGCGCACCGCGTTGGTGGAGCCCGGCAGGCAGCACACCAGTGTGCCGTTGGCCAGGCCGGCCAGGGCACGGGATTGCACGGTGGAGGTGCCGATATCGGCCACGGAGATTTGCCGGAACAGTTCGCCGAAACCATCCACCTGCTTATCCAGCAGGCAGCTCACCGCTTCCGGGGTGCTGTCGCGGCCGGTGAAGCCGGTGCCGCCGGTGATCAACACCACCTGCACCACGTCTTCGGCAATCCAGTGCGCCACTTGCGCACGGATTTTGTACAGATCATCTTTAAGCAAAACTCGCTCGGCCAGCAGGTGACCGGCGGCGGTCAGGCGGTCGACGAAGACCTGGCCCGAGGTGTCGGTTTCCAGGGTGCGGGTGTCGCTGACCGTCAATACAGCGATATTCAGGGGTACAAAGGGCGCATCAGCCTTGGCTTTCATGGCTCGGTCCGGTTGTCGAAGGAACAGCCCGATGTTATATCACAGCCCCCCATTTCACTGCCCGCAGGAGCCGTCATGCCAAGCCATTCTTCCCCACTGCCCTGCTCGATCCTTTTGCTGGCCGGCGGTCGTGGCCAGCGCATGGGCGGCCTCGACAAGGGCCTGCTGGACTGGCACGGGCAGCCGCTGATCGCGCACCTGCATCGCCTGGTGCGGCCGTTGACCGACGACCTGATCATCTCCTGCAATCGCAACCAGGCGCAGTACGCGGCCTACGCCGATCAATTGGTCGGCGATGACAGCCCCGACTTTCCCGGGCCACTGGCCGGCATTCGCGCAGGACTGGCGGTGGCGCAGCATGGGCATCTGCTGGTATTGCCGTGCGATGTGCCGCAGATCGATGCACGATTGCTCGCCGACCTGCGCAGTACGGCGCAGCAAAGCCCGTTGCTGCCGGTGATGGTGCGCCACGGCGATTTCTGGGAACCGCTGCTCTGCGTGATCCCCACTTCGCTGCGCGAGCCCTTCGAACGGGCCTGGGCAGCCGGCGAGCGCAGCCCGCGCCAGATCATGCAGGCGCTGGGGGCCAAGGCCCTGGATTGCCCCGCCGACGATCCGCGCCTGGCCAACCTCAATACACCGGAGTTGTTGCACCGCCCGCCCAGCGTGTCAGAATGAGCGTCGAACAAGGAACTTTGCCGACGTTGCACACGTCACAAGGTCAGTACTCAACAAAGCATTCTCTCGGAGACAAACTCATGACTCAACGGACCATCGCCGCTCTCATGCTTGCACTGGGCCTCGCTACCCTTGCCGGTTGCGCCTCGCCGACAGTGATCACCCTGAATGACGGTCGCGAAATCCAGGCCGTCGACACTCCTAAATTCGACAAGTCCACCGGCTTCTACGAATTCGAACAGCTGGATGGCAAGCGCACCCAGATCAACAAGGATCAGGTTCGCACCGTTAAAGACCTGTAAGTCTTAACGCCAGATACAAAAAAGCCCGCGTAATGCGGGCTTTTTCGTTGCTGGGGTTTACCAGTCCAGGCTGATCTCGCTGCGAAAGTCGCGCTCAAGGCCGGTGACCGGGTCGATGAAACGCACCCCCTGGGCCAGCAGCTTGAGCGGGTTGGCGTAGTCGTCCTCGGCATCCTTGATAACGTCGGGGTAGAACGGATCGTTGCAGATACTCGCGCCCAGGGCCGTCATGTGCACCCGCAACTGATGCTTCTTGCCGGTCACCGGAAACAGGCCATAGCGCCACAGGTCGCCATTTTTTTCCCGCACCTCGACCGCCGTCTCGGTGTTGCTCGCCCCCGCGCCTTCCTGCATGCGAAAGAACGGCTCGCCATCCACCAGCCGGCTTTTGTGCACCAGCGGAAAGGTCAGCCCAGGCAATGCAGGGGCAATGGCTTCGTAGAACTTGTCGATCTTGCGCGTGGGAAACAGCTGTTGATACGCCGAGCGCGTCTGGGGGTTGGCCGAAAACAGCACCAGCCCCGCGGTATGCCGATCAATGCGATGCAGCGGCACCAGCGCCGGGTTGTCGAGGCGACGGATCAAACGCCGCAACAGGGTCTGCTCGACGTATTCACCGGCAGGCGTGACCGGCAGGAAGTGCGGCTTGTCGGCTACCACCAGGTGTTCATCGGCGTACAGGATCGTCTCCTGCACCGGGATTACTTTCTCGTTCGGTACTTCGCGAAAGTAGTAGATGCACAGGCCTTCGCGGTAGGCGAGGTCCTGATTGATGGGGGTGCCATTGATGTCCAGTACCCGGCCTCGGGCGATGCGGTCCAGCCATTGCTCACGGCTGATGGCCTGGAAGTGCTCACACAGGCAATCCAGCACGGTGGCCCAGGCGCCTGGCGGCAGGTACAAGGTGCTGGCTTGGTGCTGGGCAGCGGAAAAAACGGACATGGGCAGGCTCAAGACGTGGACATACAGGCGCACATTATCCCGCATGCAGCCGGATCAGGCCCAGCACAGATTCAGGCCTTGGCCAATTCCGCGCGCAACACCGGTGACGCACTGGCCGCCTCGGTGAATTCCTTGAGCCAGCGCAGCACATCCACCGCTTCCCAGCGGCCCGGGTCGTAAAGCGCATACAGCAAGCCCTGATAACCCACCACATCCAGCTGCTTGTGATAACCCGCGCGCTGGAACAGCGCCTCGATCTCGGCAAAGCAGGTGTTGAAATGCACTTTGTTAAACGGCGTCTTGCCTTCCGTGACCAGGCCATCGAGGCGCAGCTCGTTCACCGCGTCGCGCACGACGTCGGCGGACATGCGATTGACGCTGCTTTTCAGTTGTTCAACATTCACCACGGGCGTTCCCTCTCATTCAATCGCTGTACAAACATACAGTAACCGAATAATCGGGAACTCGCCATCGCCGAGTGCTAGCTAAGAAAGTTCACTACCTGCGCTTCGTCGAACGGCCACTCCAGCTCCGCGCCCGTGTCTACCCGGCGCAGCACCGGAATCCGCAGGCCGTAGGCTTCATACAGGGCCTCGGAATCGGCGATATCCACCAACTCCACCAGCAGGCCGTGTTCGACCAACGGCATGATTTCGGCTTCGGCAATCTCACACAGATGGCAGCCCAGGGTGCCGAACAACTGACATTCAGGAAGCATGGCAAAGGGTCCGAGAAGAATCAGGCACCTATTCTAACAGCGTCGGGACACTGCAAAAGCCTGACCCAGATCAGCATGGCGTATAACTGATTCAGCGACTCTCGCGACTTTTTTCCCGTAATACCTGCAATGGAGCTGCATGTGTTTGCCAACCTGCTGATTATCCTGGCCTCCTCCCTGGTGGTGATTGCGCTGTTTCGTCGCCTGCAACTGCCGCCGGTGCTGGGCTATCTGTGTGTTGGCCTGGCCGTGGGCCCCACCGCCCTCGACTGGGTCAATGACAGCGAAGAGTTGCCAGATCTTGCCGAACTGGGTGTGGTGTTCCTGCTGTTTTCCCTGGGCCTGGAGTTTTCTCTCAACAAAATGCTCAGCCTGCGCCGGGTGGTGTTTGGCTTGGGCAGCCTGCAGGTACTGTGCTGCGGGTTGCTGCTGGGCGGTTTGCTGGCACTGTTCGGCCTGTCGCCGACGACCGCGCTGTTGCTCGGTGCTGGACTGGCACTGTCGTCCACCGCCATCGTCAGCAAGGAGCTGACCAGCCTCGGCGAAATCTTCAGCAGCCATGGCCAGAATGCGATTGGGGTATTGCTGTTCCAGGATGTAGTGGCCGTATTGCTGCTGACCCTCGTGCCAGTGTTCGCCGGTAACAGCGAGCAAGCCTGGTACTGGGCATTGCCACTGACCCTGGGCAAAACCGTGGTGCTGTTCCTTGGCCTGCTGTTGGCCAGCCGCTGGTTGCTGCCGCGTTTGTTCCGTGAGGTGGCGGCGTCCCATTCGGCCGAATTGTTCGTGCTGCTGGCACTGGTGATCGTACTGCTCACCGCCTGGCTGACCCACTTGCTGGGCCTGTCCCCGGCACTCGGTGCGTTTCTCGCCGGCATGCTGCTGGGGGAAAGCCATTACCGCCATCAGATCGAAGCCGATATCCGGCCGTTTCGCGACATCCTGCTGGGACTGTTTTTTGTCAGCATCGGCATGCTGATCGACCTGCAACTGTTCGTCAGTCATAGCCTGTTGATTCTCGGCCTGACCCTCACGCTGATGTTGATCAAAGGCTGTGTGGTCGCGCTATTGGTGCAACTGCGCGGCAGCGACGGTGAAACCGCCTGGCGCAGCGGGCTGGCGCTGGCCCAGGGCGGCGAGTTCTGTTTCGCCTTGATGGCGCAAATGCAGCAAAGCCGCCTGATGCCCGCCGACATCAGCGGCCTGCTGCTGGCTGCCACCTTCTGCTCGATGCTATTGACTCCGCTGTTGCTCAGGGCTGCACCCGCGATTGCCCTGCGCCTGCACCGCAAGCCCAACCAGCAAGTACAGCTTGAAGAGATTACGGCCCTGAATGCCGAGCTGCGCGACCACGCGGTGATCTGCGGCTACGGCCGGGTTGGCCAGTCCATCGGGCGCTTCCTGCACCGTGAACAACAGGCGTTCATTGCCCTTGATGACGACCCGGAGCGGGTCCAGGAAGCTTCTACCGAAGACAGCGCCGTGCATTACGGCGACTGCCGCCGTGGCGCCCTGCTCAGCGCGGTCGGCCTGGAACGTGCGCGCCTGGTGGTGATCGCGGTGGACAACAGCGACGTCGCCCTGACCGTGCTCAACGAAGCGCGGCGGATCAACCTGACCGTACCGATCCTGGTACGCACCCGCGACGACAGTCAGCTGGCCGAACTGAAAGCCGCCGGCGCCACTGAAGTGGTGCCCGAGTTGCTGGAGTCGAGCCTGATGCTCGCCTCCCATGCGTTGATCCTGCTGGGGTTGTCGGAGCAGCAGGTGCAAGGCCGTGTCGATGAAGTGCGCCAGAGCCGGTACCGCCTGTTACATGGCTGCAACCAGAACGAAGGGGACGCGCCCCTCAATCCTGACTGACCGCGCCAATCTTGTGGATCGACAAATCCGCGCCGTAATACTCCTCTTCCTGGCTCAAGCGCAGCCCGTAAACGCGCTTGATCACCCCATACACCAGGAACCCACCGGCCAGCGCCACCATCACACCCAGTGCGGTGCCGATCAACTGGCTGATCAGACTGACGCCGCCCAAACCGCCCAGGGCGGTCTGGCCGAAGATCCCGCAGGCAATCCCGCCCCACACGCCGCAGAGGCCGTGCAACGGCCATACACCCAGCACATCGTCGATCTTCCAGCGATCCTGGGCGGCAATGAAGAACCAGACGAACAAGCCGCCCGCCACCACGCCGGTCACCAACGCGCCCACCGGGTGCATAAGGTCGGAACCGGCACAGATCGCCACCAACCCGGCCAATGGACCGTTGTGCAAGAAGCCTGGGTCGTTACGGCCGATCACCAATGCCGCTACCGTGCCACCGACCATCGCCATCAACGAATTGACCGCCACCAACCCGCTGACCCCGGACAGGGTTTGCGCACTCATGACGTTGAAGCCGAACCAGCCGACGATCAAGATCCACGAGCCCAACGCGAGGAATGGAATGCTCGACGGCGCGAACGCCACCAGGCGCCCTTCCCGATAACGCCCCTGCCTTGGCCCCAGCAACAACACCGCCGCCAGCGCCAGCCAGCCGCCCATGGCGTGCACCACGACGCTGCCGGCAAAGTCATGGAAGCTGGCGCCGAAGGTGGCCAGCAACCAGGCTTGCAGGCCGTAGTTGCCGTTCCACACCATGCCTTCGAAAAACGGGTAGATGAAGGCTACGATCAACGCAGTGGCACACAGTTGCGGAACAAACCGTGCACGCTCGGCGATTCCCCCGGAAATGATCGCCGGGATCGCCGCCGCGAAGGTCAGCAGGAAGAAGAACTTCACCAGGCCGTAGCCGTGGTCGGCGCTGATCACCGCCGCCGGTTGCATGAAGGTCACCCCGTAGGAGATCCAATAGCCTATAAAGAAATAGGCCAGTGTGGAAATCGCGAAGTCACTGAGGATTTTCGACAGGGCATTGACCTGGTTCTTCTGGCGCACCGTGCCGACTTCCAGGAAGGCAAAGCCGGCGTGCATGGCCAGGACCATGACCGCACCAATCAGAATAAACAGCGTGTTGGAGCTGTGGACGAGGGTGTCCACCGCGCTTTGCAAATTTTCCATGGAGGATGGCAGGCCTGCACATGCAGGAAAAAGCACCAAAGCAGTTCATGACCTTCATGATGCGCACTAAATTGGCACCAGCGGTCCGACCCTCGTTTGAGGCCGTGAACCGCTTTGGCGCAGCGATCATTGAAAAAGGCAGAATCCGACAGGGTTTTTCCGCGAGTTTTAGTTATTTAGGGTAAGGTTTTTCAGGGTTTGAGCCCCAACCGCCCGGATTCAGCGCAAGGCCCCGGGCCCGCGCACCAAGGCAAAGCAAAAGCTGTACCAGACAATTGCAGTGAACCTTCACCGACACCGGTGACTCGAAACCAGAAGTAAACAGACCAGCCACTCACGGAGATAACCATGGCCAGAAAAACGGCAAAGACTGCTCAAGAAATACTGATGGCGGATTTTCAAACCCTGGTCAGCGATACCGAGAAGCTGCTGGACGACACTGCGATCCTCGCCGGTGACCAGGCTGACGAGCTTCGCAGCAAGATTCACGAAAGCCTGCTCAAGGCCCGTGAAACCCTGCAACTGACCGAGGACTCCCTGCGCGAACGCGGCCAGGCGGCGGTCACGGCCACTGAAGACTATGTGCAGGCCAACCCCTGGCAGTCCGTCGGCATTGCGGCCGGCGTGGGCTTTTTGATCGGCCTGCTGGCTACAAGGCGCTAATCATGTCTATCGGCGAATCCGGCTCGTCCACGGGCCCAAGTTCTACTTCACGGCGCCTGGGCGCGGCTGTCCTGGGTTTGCTGCACAGCCATGTCGAGCTGTTCGGCATCGAGTTGCAGGAGCAGAAAGCCCGCACCGTCAGCCTGTTGCTGTTCGCCGGCCTGGCGCTGGTGTTTGCCTTGCTGTTGCTGGTGGGTTTGTCGGCGCTGGTGATGATTCTGGTGTGGGATACCTACCGCCTGACCGGGATTATCAGCCTGTGTGTGTTCTACATACTGGCCGCAGCATTCTGCGGGTTGCGCCTGAAGGCGGCGGTGTTCGATGAGTCCACGCCGTTCCACGCCACCCTCGAAGAGCTGGCCAACGACCGGGAGCGCCTGCTGCCATGAGCATGACTGAATTGCCGCAAAACACTTCCCGGCGAGAAATGCGCAAGGCGTTGATCCGCCTGCGCATGGAAATGCACCGCCAGGAAATCCGTCACGAGTCCCAGCAACTGATGCTGCCGCTGCAAAAGGTCCGCAACATGGGCCAGAGCTGGCAGGACGGTTTTGGCATCAAGCACGCGCCGCTGTGGGGCGTGGGCGTGGTGACGCTGCTGGGGTTTCTCACCGGCAAAGGCGCCAAGGGCGGCGGAATCGGCACCATGACCCGCCTGGTGCGGCTGGGTGCCGGCCTGATCCCGCTGATCAAACTGGCCATGCAAGGTGCTTCGCGCAAAAGTTGAGCGTGCTGGCTGCATTCTTGCAAACAGATCAGGCCCGGCCCTCTCCATTGAGGGCCGGGCCTTTTTTATTTCCGGTCTTTTAAGGAGGCCCCGTGATCGACGGGCAACCGCTCGCCTGCTTCCAGCCATTCATCGACACCGCCACCGGCCGCATCGCCGGCGTAGAAGCCCTGGGCCGCCTACGCCAGGCGAATGGCCAACTGCGCTCGGTGGGTCCGCTGTTCGCCGACCCGCGCACGCCCTCGGTGGCCTTGCGCCGCCTGGACCGGCAGATCCGTGACAATGCCCTGAGCCGCCTGCATGAAGCCCCGCAGGAGTGGTTCCTCAGCCTGAATATCTCGCCACGCTGGATCACCCGCCTGCGCCCGGGCCAGGCGCTGCCGAGCCTGAAGCAATTGCAACTGCATAACGTCGACCCGCGCCGCATCGTGTTCGAGATCACTGAACTGGGCGGCGATATCCTGCGCCTGGCCGAAGTCGTCGAGCGCTACCGCGAGGCCGGCGCGCGGATTGCCATTGATGACTTCGGCGCCGGCTATTCGCAGCTGGACCGGGTGCTGGCCTTGCAGCCGGACATTCTCAAGCTGGACATGCGCCTGTTCCAGGCCGCGGCCCGCGGTGGCCCGAGCGGTGAGGTGGTACGGGCACTGGCGCAAATGGCGGAAAAAACCGGCTGCTGGATCATCGCCGAAGGGGTGGAAACCGAGGCCCAACTGAATTTCGCCCTGGAATGCGGTTCGCGTTATGTCCAGGGCTACCTGTTCGCCCAGGCCCAACTGGACTGGTTCGACACCGACGCATTCGTGCCGCGCTTCGCCCAGTTGCGCACCGGCTATGTCCAACAGAAGCTCGCCGAACGTGGCCGGATCATGCAACTGCGCCAGCAACTGGCGGAGCTGATGCAGATCCTGCAAACCTGGGCCCACACCCGCGCACCGCTGAGCCACCTGCCGCAATTGCCGGCGTTTCCCTGGCTGCTGCGTTTTTACCAGTGCGACCGGCATGGCACGCAACTGACACCCAACTTCGAATGGCACCAGGGCGCCTGGCAAGCCGACAGCCGCTACCTGGGCCACAACTGGTCATGGCGTCCGTATTTTTATCATTTGCTGGCCGAAGGTTGGGAGGAGCGGCGGCTGACCCTCTCCTCAACCTATCGCGATGCCACGACCAACCAGTACTGCCTGACTGCCGGACAATTCTTTGATAATGGTCAGCGCCTGCTGTTAATCGATATCGACGCCGCCGGCCTGTAGTTTTTCGCTTGCGAAGGCCTGGCTGAACCGGGAAGCTGGGAGCCGTCATTCACCGCACGGAGAGTACCCGCCTTGGATTGGCCCACCCTGCTTACCCGCGAACGCCTTGGAAAACCCCTGCACAGCCCGGAAGAACTGGGGCGCAGTCCGTTTCACAAAGACCATGACCGCATCATCTTTTCCGGTGCGTTTCGCCGCCTGGGCCGCAAGACGCAAGTGCACCCGGTGACCAGCAACGATCACATCCACACCCGGCTGACCCACTCCCTGGAAGTCAGTTGCGTGGGACGATCCCTGGGCATGCGCGTAGGCGAGACCATCCGCAGTGCCCTGCCCGACTGGTGCGACCCGAGCGACCTGGGGATGGTGGTGCAGTCGGCCTGCCTGGCCCATGACATCGGCAACCCACCCTTCGGCCATTCCGGCGAGGACGCGATCCGGCACTGGTTCCAGCAAGCTTCAGGCCGTGGCTGGCTGGATGACATGAGCAGCGCCGAACGCAATGACTTCCTCAATTTCGAAGGCAATGCCCAGGGCTTCCGGGTACTCACGCAACTGGAATACCACCAGTTTGATGGTGGCACCCGCCTGACCTACGCCACCTTGGGCACCTACCTGAAATACCCCTGGACCGCCCGCCACGCCGACTCCCTGGGCTACAAGAAACACAAGTTCGGCTGCTACCAGAGCGAACTGCCGATCCTGGAGCAGATCGCCCAGAAGCTCGGCTTGCCGCAGTTGGAAGAACAACGCTGGGCCCGGCACCCGCTGGTGTACCTGATGGAGGCGGCTGACGATATCTGCTACGCGTTGATCGACCTCGAAGACGGCCTGGAAATGGAGCTGCTGGAATACGCCGAGGTCGAGTCACTGCTGCTGGACCTGGTGGGCGACGACTTGCCGCAAACCTATCGGCAACTCGGCCCGCTGGATTCCCGGCGACGCAAGCTGGCGATCCTGCGAGGCAAGGCCATCGAACACCTGACCAACGCCGCGGCCCGGGCGTTCGTCGAACAACAGGACGCGCTGCTGGCCGGCACCCTGCCGGGGGACCTGGTGGAACATATGCACGGCCCGGCCAAGCGCTGCGTGCTGGATGCCAAGGACATGGCCCGCAAGAAGATTTTCCAGGACAAGCGCAAGACCCTGCATGAGATCGGCGCCTACACCACCCTGGAAATCCTCTTGAATGCCTTCTGCGGCGCGGCCCTGGAACAACATGGCGGTCGCACCCCGTCGTTCAAGAACCGACGCATCCTCGACCTGTTGGGCAATAGCGCCCCGGATCCCTCCTGGTCATTGCACGCGTCCTTCCTGCGCATGATCGACTTTATCGCCGGCATGACTGACAGCTACGCCAGCGAGATGGCCCGCGAGATGACCGGCCGCTCCAGCCCGCAATAAATCGGAGCCCTGGCTGATGGCCAGGGCGACTTTTCAAAGAATCGCCCTACGCACGGAACAGAGCGGCCTGATCGAAGTTCTTCCCCGCCGCGATGAATAATCGCGCGCCCTGACCGCAGTCTTTCGACCTGCTCCTGCGCCCGATAGCTGGCGGGCCCATTAACTTCTTACTACACGCCCTGGTGGAGCGTCTTCAGGGCTCTTGTCCATTCCATGGAAAAAACCATGCTCGAACAACTTCGCATCCTGTTGGTGGAGGATCACCCCTTTCAATTGCTGGCCACCCAATGCCTGCTACGAAACTATGGCTACCACGACCTGGCACTGGCCGAGAATGCAGAACAGGCAATGCGGCTGATGACACAAACCGACGTGCCATTCGATATTCTGCTCTGTGATCAATGTTTGCCCGACTTGCCTGGGCTGGAGTTGATTGAAATTGCCAACCGCAGAGGCTTTATAAGGTCCGCGATATTGCTCAGCGGCCTGCCCGTCAATGAACTGGAACACCTGATGGCCCAGGCATCCCGACGCAACTTTCCATTACTTGGCTATTTGTCGAAGCCGTTAAGCCACCTTGAGCTGAATGAACTCATACGCCAATCACGCCTTACTCGCTCAACAGAAAAGTAGGAAGTTAAACACCCGGGCAATCCGAAAACGCCTCTTTATAACGCTGCCCTCTCACGACCAGTTACTTTTAAATTCCACCCACGCAAAACTCTTACACCCAAACAACAAACACCTCACAGAGCGTAATCCCTTGCTTTTTTTGATGTAGGATTATTCTTGTTTTACGTTTGTTCCACATCAAGTTCATCCTCCTTCATTGCCATGTGAGCTAATGTGCCGACTTTATTTGCGCCTGTATGGAATTTGATCATGAACTCAGTTTTTATTATTGACGACCACCCCGTCATCCGACTTGCCATTCGGATGTTGTTAGAACACGAAGGCTATAAAGTAGTGGGAGAAGCCGATAACGGTTGTGATGCGATACAAATGGTCAAGGAGTGTCAGCCTGACCTGATTATCCTTGATATCGGCATTCCGAAACTCGATGGCCTGGAAGTGCTGTGCCGGTTCAACGCAATGAGTACGCCGACCAAGACGTTAATACTCACTGCCCAGACCCCCAAGCTCTTTGCTACCCGGTGCATGCGCTCCGGCGCGGATGGCTATGTGTGCAAGGAAGGTGACTTGAGCGAACTGCTCAGTGCCATCAGGGCGGTCTTGTCAGGTTACAACTACTTCCCGAGCCAGGCCCTTAACGGCAGCACTAACGAAACGGATAACAATGAAGAGCTTGAACTGTTCAAAGTCGTCAACGATCGTGAACTCATGGTATTACAACTTTTTGCCCAAGGCCGGACAAACAAGGAAATCGCCAAGGGCATGTTTCTCAGCAACAAGACCGTCAGCACTTACAAAAAAAGGCTCATGCAAAAACTGAAAGCCAAATCCTTGGTAGAACTTATCGAGATGGCAAAACGTAACGCGCTAGTGTGAGAAATCGGATGCCCAGGCGATTAAAGGACTATCTAATCATATTGAGTATCGGGGTGTGCCTCAGCACTTCCGTGCCTGCCGAACAAACTGTTCCCGAGCAATATGCCCTGCTGGGGCGTGCCGGTGCCGTTCAACTGGACACCCCCCTGAACAAGACACAGCGCCAGTGGCTGCAGAACAAACGGGAACTGATACTGGGCACCTCTGCACCCGACTATCCGCCCTTCGACATCACCTCCAGCGGGCGTGATTATGAAGGGCTGACTGCCGATTACGCCGGGCTGCTGGCCAGGACACTGGCGATACCGCTCACCGTGTTGCGCTACTCCTCCCGTGAAGCCGCGATCCAGGCGCTGGCAAACGGCGAAATCGATTTTCTGGGGTCTGCCAACGGTTTTGAAGCGGCGAATCCCGACATCGTCCTGTCACTGCCCTACGCAGTGGATCAGCCGGTACTGGTGACCCGTGAAGGTGAGAACCGCGACCTTGGCGACGGCCTGGCCGGCCTGCGCCTGAGTCTTGTCTACCATTACCTGCCCATGGACGAAGTGCAGGCGCTGTACCCCAAGGCGACCATCCACGCCTACCCGTCCTATCAAAATGCCTTGAATGCCGTGGCATTCGACCAGGCTGACGTATTCCTGGGCGACACCATTTCCACTCACTACATGATCAACAAGGGCTACCTGAAAAATATCCGCATGGCCAACTTCGGCAAGCACGAGGCCCACGGGTTCAGCTTCGCCTTGCGCAAGGATCAACCCATTCTCCTGAGTATCATCGACTCAGTGCTCGATGGCGTATCAACCTATGAACGTGACAGCATCGCCAAGCGCTGGAGTGCGGGCAGCGACATTCTGCTGACCGACCGCAAGCTGCAACTGAGCCTGCGCGAAGAGCGCTGGCTCAAGGACAACCCCGTGGTGAAGGTGGTGGTCAATGAAACCCTCGCCCCCCTGACGTTCTTTGATACCGACGGCAAGTTCCGGGGCGTCACCGCCGACGTGCTGGAGCTGATCCGCCTGCGAACCGGCCTGCGCTTCGAGATTCAACACGTGCGTGACGTCGCCAACATGATGGAACTGGTGCAGACCGGCGCAGCCGACATCATCGGCGCAATTACTCCCAGTACCGGGCGCGAGTCCCAGTTGAACTTCAGCCGCCCCTACCTGGAAAACTCCTACGTATTACTGACCCGTAAAGAGCCGGGCGCGCCCACAAGCCTTCAAGAACTGGCCGGCAAGCGCCTGGCGATTACCCAGGGCAATCAGCTGGAAAAATTCCTGCAGCAGGCATTTGCCCAGATAAACCTGGTGGAAACCGGGGATACCTTCAAGGCATCGGAATTGCTGGCACAGGGGCAAGTCGACGGCGCAGTGAACCCTTTGGTGATCGCCAACTACCTGCTTTCTTCTCCGGCATTCCAGGACAAACTGCAGATCAGTTCCAGCATCGGCACGTTGCCTGCGACGTTTGCCCTGGCGACGTCCCGACACGCCACGGAGCTGAGTTCGATCCTGGACAAGGCACTGCTGAGTATCGCCCCGGATGAGATGGCGGCGATCAACAGCCGCTGGCGCGGCTACAACGCAGCGTCCGATGGCTACTGGCGCAATTACCATCGCCTGATTGCCCAGATCATCATCGGCACTGGGCTGCTGCTGTTGATTTCCCTGGCCTGGAACGGCTACCTGCAGCGCCAGATCAAGCACCGAAAACTGGCCGAGCGCGCCCTTAACGACCAGTTCGAGTTCATGCGGGCGCTGGTCAATGAAACGCCCCATCCGATCTACGTACGCGACCACAACGGCTATCTGCAGACCTGCAACGACAGCTACCTGCAGACGTTCGACATCAAGCGTGAAGACGTCATCGGCAAAAGCATCACGCAGATGAGCATGGCCCTTGAGACGGAGGCGGCGCAGTACCATGCCGACTACCAGCGGGTAGTGGCCGAGGGTAAACCGTTGATCCTTGATCGCACCCTGCACGTGCACGGGAAGAAACTCACGATCTACCACTGGATCCTCCCCTACCGCGACTCCGTGGGCGAGGTCCAGGGCATCATTGGCGGCTGGATCGATATCAGCGAACGGCGCCAGTTGTTCGACGAACTGCGCGCCGCCAAGGAACGCGCCGACGAGGCCAATCGCGCGAAAAGCACGTTCCTGGCCACCATGAGCCACGAAATCCGCACGCCGATGAACGCCGTCATTGGCATGCTGGAATTGACACTCAAGCGCGCCGATCAGGGTCATCTCGATCGCCCTGCGATCGAGGTCGCCTACAACTCGGCCAAGGACCTGCTGGAGTTGATTGGCGACATTCTGGACATTGCACGTATCGAGTCCGGTCGATTGAGCCTGGCCCCGGAGCGGGTCAACCTGCGCGAAGTCATCGAGTCGGTGGTCCGCGTGTTCGATGGCCTGGCGCGCCAGAAAACCCTGAGCCTGGTGCTGGAGTTCACCCCCGATGTCGAGGATACCGACGTACTGATCGACCCTCTGCGGTTCAAGCAGGTGCTCTCGAACCTGGTGAGCAATGCGATCAAGTTCACTGAACGCGGGCAGGTGAAGATCAAGGTGCAGCTGAAGGCGACCGGACAACCTCAACAGATCGAGATGAAACTGGTAGTGGAGGACACCGGCATCGGGATCAATCGCGAAGACCAGCTACGCCTGTTCGAGCCGTTCGCCCAGGCCGACAACTCCGGGCACCTGGCCAGGAGCGGCGCCGGCCTGGGCCTGGTGATCTGTCGCAGCCTGTGCGCCATGATGGGCGGGCAATTGAGCCTGAGCAGCGTGCCCATGGTAGGCACCCAGGTCCACGTCAGCCTGAAGATGACCAGCCTGCCGCCGGTCAAGGCCGTAGACAAGCTCGAACCGGCCGCAGCCACGCCGGCGCCAGTACTCAACGTGCTGGTGGTGGATGACCATCCGGCCAACCGCTTGCTGATGTGCCAGCAACTGGGTTTCCTGGGGCATCAGTTCACCGCGGCCCATCATGGTGCTGCGGGGTTCCAGGCCTGGCGCCAGGAACACTTCGACCTGGTCATTGCCGACTGCAATATGCCGATCATGAACGGCTACGAATTGAGTCACTCCATTCGCGAGTATGAGGAGCGCGAACAGAAAACCCCGTGCGTGATACTCGGCTTCACCGCCAACGCGCAGCCCGAGGAGAAACAACGCTGCTTTGACGCCGGCATGAATGACTGCCTGTTCAAACCCATCAGTCTTACTGCGCTGGAACAGCACCTGGCGCAGGTCGATCCGCTGCCCACCCGCAACGTGTTTACCCTGCAAAGCCTGGACGCGATGACGGGCGGTGACCCACAGTTGAGCCGGCGTTTGCTCGAGGAGTTGCTCAGCAGCAGCCGGAATGATCGGGTCGAGCTGATGGCCATGCTGGCACGGCAAGCCGCGCCCGGCGACCTGATCGACCAGGCCCACAAGATCAAAGGCGCCGCCCGGATCATCCAGGCCGATACCTTGTCCGGACAATGCGAAGCGTTGGAGCAGGCGTGTGGCGAACGCGAGACACCACACGTTATCGAGGCGGGCATCAAGGCAATAGAGAAATCCATGCTTGAGCTGGAAAGGATGCTGCAGATGCAACTGGACGTGCTGGACTGTCGATAGTCTGCAGGAGCGAGCTTGCTCGCTCCTGCAGGAGACTCACCCCATCAACAATCGGTCAACCGCAGGAAAATCGCCGCCAACTGCTCGATGCCGGCCTGATCCTGCGGGGTAAACCGCGACAGCGATGGGCTGTCCAAATCCAGCACACCAATCAAGCGCCCGTCCTTGACCAACGGGACGACCAACTCGCTGTTGGACGCACTGTCACAGGCGATATGCCCCGGGAATGCATGCACGTCTTCCACCCGCTGGGTTTGCCGCGAGGCCGCTGCCGCGCCGCACACACCGCGACCGAACGGAATGCGCACACAGGCGATCTGCCCCTGGAACGGCCCGAGCACCAGCTCTTCATTGCGGTTGAGGTAGAAGCCTGCCCAGTTCAAATCATCCAGCTGGTTGAACAGGAACGCAGAAAACTGCGCGGCATTGGCAATGAAATCCCGCTCATCCGCCAACAGCGATTCCAGCTGCGCATGCAGCATGGCGTAGCCATCGAGGCCGGTTCCAGCCTGTTGCAAATCAATCATGGTTGACGCTCCAACAACTTGAGGCCCACCCAGTAGCGGGCGAACTGATAGGCACAACGGCCGTTGCGATTACCGCGCCCGGTGGCCCAGCGCACGGCGAGGATGTCCAACTCTTCATCGCGTTGCCACTGCAGACCGGCCTTGCTCGCCAACTCACCGATCCAGTGCTCGACCACATCCAGGAAGTGCTCCTGATTGAACGGGTAAAACGACAGCCACAAACCGAAACGGTCAGACAGGGCAATCTTGTCCTCCACCGCTTCGTTGGGATGCAGCTCGCCGTCTATGGTCTTCCAGTTCTCGTTATCGCTCTGGTTCTCGGGCACCAGGTGACGACGATTGGAGGTGGCATACAACAGGACGTTTTCCGGCGCCTGCTCCAGGGAGCCGTCGAGTACGCTCTTGAGCACACGATAATCGCTCTCGCCGGCTTCGAAAGACAGGTCATCGCAGAACAACACAAAGCGTTGTGGCAATTTGATCAGTTGCTCGACCACCCGCGGCAGGTCCGCCAGGTGATCGCGCTCGATCTCGATCAGGCGCAGCCCGGCCTTGGCGTGCTGGGCCAGCAAGGCGCGCACCATGGACGATTTACCGGTGCCGCGCGAGCCCCAGAGCAGCGCATGGTTGGCCGGCAGGCCGTCGAGAAACTGTTGGGTGTTACGGGCCAATTGTTCGCGCTGTTTATCCACGCCGATCAGGTCGGACAGGCGCATATCCAGGCTGACTTCCAGTGGCAATAAAAAGCCGCTGCGACCTTCGCGCTGCCAACGGGCAGCCAGGCAATGGTTCCAGTCAACGGCTTCACGCAGGGCAGGCAACAAGGGCTCCAGGCGAGCCAGTACCGCGTCGGCACGCTCAAGAAAGGCATTCAATCGAGAATCCACGACTATTCCTCTGGCAAGTTCTTGTAAAAGATGGCGTATTGGCAACCCTGAGGCAGACCGTGCAGGGCTGCACCGAATAAAATCGATTCGTGCCGGGCAAGTTTGAGCCTGTGGATGTTCAGCTATGCTTGCCGGGCGAAAGGAAACGTAAAGTGGTACAGCACCCGATGGATATCAAGTTCGCCCACCGCTTGTCTTATAAACAAGCCAGACTGACAGTGCTGGTCGGATTCGTCTTGGGAACCTTGCTCAGCCTGATACAGATTGGGATTGATTATGCCAGCGAAGACGCTTCCATCAACCGGGAAATACGTGCGCTGATTGAAATCAGCCATAACCCGGCTTCGCGCATCGCCTACAACATCGACGCCGAGCTGGCCCAGGAACTGACGCTGGGCCTGCTGCACTCCCCCGCCATCACCCATGCACAACTGGTCGACAACAACGGTTTGGTCCTGGCCGATGTCCATCGTCCGCGCAAGGAAAGCACCTACCGGCCCATCAGCGACTTCCTGTTTGGCGCCAACCGCCAATTCGAAGACCGGCTGTACCTCACCCACATGCCCAATGATTCCCTCGGTGTACTGCGTCTTGACGTAGACACCTACGCGTTCGGCAGCCGCTTCCTGCACCGCGCCGAGATCACCCTGCTCAACGGCTTCGCCCGCAGCCTGATCCTCACCGGCATTCTGTTGGCGCTTTTCTACGTGATGCTGACCAAGCCGCTGGTGCGCATTATCCGCGAGCTGAGCTCACGCAAGCACGAGCGCCTGGACTGCCCGCCGGGGCACGAGCACGACGAGATCGGCGTACTGGTCAACGTCGCCAACCAACAGTTTGAAAACATGGAGACTGAAATCCAGCAACGCCGGCATGCTGAAAATCGCCTGACCGAATACCTCGGCCAACTGGAAGACATCGTCTCCGCCCGCACCACCGAGCTCAAGGCGATCAATCATCGGCTGACGCTCTCGAACGACGAGCTGGAAGCGGCGAAGATGACGGCCCTGGGCATGGCCCAGGCACGGGCGGCGTTCCTGGCCAACATGAGCCATGAAATCCGTACACCGCTGAACGGCCTGCTGGGGATGATCGCCCTCTCCCTCGACAGCCCGCTGAACGCCGAGCAACGCCAGCAACTGTCGATCGCCCATGACTCCGGCAAAGTACTGGTGGAGCTACTCAACGATATCCTCGACCTGTCGAAGTTCGACGCCGGCCAACTGGAACTGGAAAGCATCCCGTTCGACCTCGGTTCACTGGTGGAAGACACCGCCAACCTGCTCTCGCAAAACGCCGCGCCCAGCGTGGAGCTGACGTGCCTGATCGACCCGCAGTTTCCCGCCCAGGTGCTGGGCGACCCGACGCGGGTACGGCAGATTGTCAGCAATTTGCTGTCCAACGCCCTGAAGTTCACACGTTTCGGCCGGGTGGATGTACGCCTCAGTGCCCAGGCCGGCCGGGTCAGGATCGAGGTGTGCGACACCGGTATCGGGATCGCCCAGGATGCCCAGGTCAAGATTTTCCAGCCGTTCACCCAAGCCGGTGCGGGCATCACCCGCCAGTTCGGCGGGACAGGTCTGGGCCTGGCGCTGACCCACAACCTGTGCGAAGCCATGAAGGGCCGCCTGAGCATCAGCTCGGAAGCTGGCTTTGGCAGCCAGTTCTGTGCCGACCTGCCCTTGCCGACCCACTTGCCGGCGGTGCGCCTGGCGCCTTTGGCTGGAGATGTAATCGCCATCACCAGCACCAGCAGCGGGCTGGCAGAACTCCTCACCAGCCTGCTGCCGAGTTGGGGCCTGGCTCCGCGCTGTTATTCCATCGACGATGACTTGAGCGGGCAGAATCCCGACCTGCTGATCACCGACTGCCCCGAATGCCTGTTCCGCCTGCGCCCGATGATCACCGCCCCGATCCTGGTGGTAACCGCCTACGGCAACTTCATGCCCAGCGAAGAAGTCGCGGCCCTGGCCCCCTTGCAGCAACAGGCCCGCCCCCTGAGCCGCACCGCGCTGTACCAGGTCCTGCAACGCAACTTGCGCACCGATCCGGACCTGGTCCTGGACCTGATCCAGCTGGAAACCGGCCCCCTCGCCCACCGGGCGCGCATCCTGCTGGTGGAGGACAACCCGGTCAATCAACTGGTGGCCAAGGGCATGCTCGGCAAGCTCGGGTGCGAGGTGATCGTCGCCGCCCACGGTGGTGGAGCCCTCAAGCTGCTGGAAGAGCAAGGCTTCGACATGGTGTTGATGGACTGCAATATGCCGGTGATGGATGGCTATGAGGCCAGTCGGCAGATCCGCCGCAGCGGGCGCTGGCCGGACTTGCCGATCGTCGCCTTGACGGCCAACGCCATGTCCGAGGAACGCGAGCGCTGCCGGGCGGCAGGCATGAACGATTACCTGGCCAAGCCGTTTCGCCGGGAAGAACTCAAGGCCTTGCTCGATCTGTGGGTGCCGACTACGACAAGTCTTTGACCTGGCGCAACAGCTGATCCAGGCCGTCACGCAAGGCATCGGCCTGGTTCAGGTCAACGCCGCTGTCACACAACAGGCGGGCCTTCAGCGGCTGCACCCGGTCGCGCAGGTGCCGGCCTTCATCGGTCAGGCTCAGGTGCACTTCACGCTCATCCAGCGCACTGCGCTGACGCCGCACCAGGGCAAGCTGCTCCAGGCGCTTGAGCAGTGGCGTCAGCGTGCCGGAATCCAGCAGCAGGCGCTCGCCCAGGGCCTTGACCGTAGGCTGCGACACAGCTGCAGCCTGCCATTCCCACAGCACCAGCATCACCAGGTATTGCGGATAGGTCAGGCCCAACTGATCGAGCATCGGCTTGTAGGCCCGGGTGACTGCGCGGGAGGCGGCGTAGAGCTTGAAGCACAGTTGGTCGTCGAGGGCCAGGGACAGGTCGGTCATTTGAGCAGGGCTTCGATCTCTTGGGTCAGGTCCTGGGGCTTGGTGGTCGGGGCGAAGCGCTTGACCACCTGGCCGTCGCGACCGATCAGGAACTTGGTGAAGTTCCACTTGATGCCCTTGGAGCCCAGCAATCCCGGGGCCTGCTTTTTAAGCTGTACGAACAATGGGTGGGCATCGCTGCCGTTGACGTCAATCTTCTTGAACAGCGGGAAACTGACACCAAAGTTCAGCTCGCAAAACTCCGAAATGGCGCCTTCGTTGCCCGGCTCCTGCTTGCCGAACTGGTTGCAGGGAAAGCCCAATACCACCAGGCCCTGGTCCTTGTAATGCTGCCAGAGTTCCTCAAGCCCCTTGTATTGCGGGGTGAAGCCGCACTTGCTGGCAGTGTTGACCACCAGAATCGCCTTGCCGGCGAAATCGGCCAAGGTCTTTTGCTCACCCTTGATGGTGGTGCAAGGGATGCTCAGCAGGTTGTCGCTCATGGCAGTGCCTCTACAGAGATAAGAAGGACTGAACGATAGTAGGCAATTCAATTGTGTGCAATTTAATTGGCGGGACTTATGCCTTGATATAACGGCCCCTGCGGGCACGAAGCCCGCAGGAGCCAGACGGCTCAGCGCGGTACCAGGTCCAGGCACACCGAGTTGATGCAGTAACGCAAACCGGTCGGTGGCGGTCCGTCCGGGAACACGTGGCCCAGGTGCGCATCGCACTTGGCGCAGGTGACTTCGGTGCGGATCATGCCGTGGCTGACGTCCCGGATCTCGACCATGGCCTGCTCGGCGATCGGCTCGTAGAAGCTGGGCCAGCCGCAGCCGGAGTCAAACTTGGCCCTGGAATCGAACAGCGGCTCATTGCAGCAGATGCAGTGGTAGACGCCGTCGGTCTTGGTGCCGTTGTACTTGCCGCTGAACGGTCGCTCGGTGCCTTTGAGGCGGCACACGTTGTACTGCTCCGGGTCGAGCATGGCTTTCCATTCTTCAACGGTTTTCTGCAACTTTTCCATCGGTACACCTCGGCAACTGAAAAAGCCTGATCTGTGTCTTTTCCATGGATCAGGCGGCACGTATGATTGCGCCTCTTCAAAGCGCCAGTCTGGCACCCGCGTTACCGGCATTCAAACGTATTTATGGGTCAGGCCAACGCAGGATTCTCAGCACGGTAGTCTTCACACCGTCTGGATCGTTCATTTTCAGGATCACATCGCCATGCAGGTCAGCAAATCGAACAAGCTCGCCAACGTCTGCTACGACATTCGCGGCCCGGTGCTCAAGCACGCCAAACGCCTGGAAGAGGAAGGCCATCGCATCCTCAAGCTGAACATTGGCAACCCGGCACCCTTTGGTTTCGAAGCGCCGGACGAAATCCTCCAGGACGTGATCCGCAACCTGCCTACCGCACAAGGCTACAGCGACTCCAAAGGCCTGTTCAGCGCGCGCAAGGCCGTCATGCAGTACTACCAGCAGAAGCAGGTTGAAGGTGTCGGCATCGAAGACATCTACCTGGGCAACGGCGTGTCCGAGCTGATCGTCATGTCCATGCAGGCCCTGCTCAACAACGGCGACGAAGTGCTGGTTCCGGCTCCCGACTACCCGCTGTGGACCGCCGCCGTAACCCTGGCCGGTGGCCATCCGGTGCATTACCTGTGTGACGAAGGCGCCGACTGGTTCCCGGACCTGGCCGACATCAAGGCCAAGATCACCCCGAACACCAAGGCCCTGGTGATCATCAACCCGAACAACCCCACCGGCGCCGTCTACTCCAGGGAAGTGTTGCTGGGCATGCTCGAACTCGCGCGCCAGCACAACCTGGTGGTGTTTTCCGATGAGATCTACGACAAGATCCTCTACGACGACGCCGTGCACATCTGCACCGCCTCCCTGGCGCCGGACCTGTTGTGCCTGACCTTCAACGGGCTGTCTAAATCCTACCGGGTGGCGGGCTTCCGTTCCGGCTGGATCGCCATTTCCGGCCCCAAGCACAATGCCCAGAGCTACATCGAGGGCATCGACATGCTGGCCAACATGCGCCTGTGTGCCAACGTGCCGAGCCAGCACGCCATCCAGACCGCACTGGGCGGCTACCAGAGCATCAACGACCTGGTGCTGCCACAAGGCCGCCTGCTGGAGCAGCGCAACCGCACCTGGGAACTGCTGAACGCGATTCCCGGCGTCAGTTGCGTCAAGCCGATGGGGGCGCTGTATGCGTTCCCGCGGATCGACCCGAAAGTGTGCCCGATCCTCAACGACGAGAAGTTCGTGCTCGACCTGCTGCTGTCGGAAAAGCTGCTGGTGGTCCAGGGTACGGCGTTCAACTGGCCGTGGCCGGATCACTTCCGGGTGGTCACCCTGCCGCGGGTGGATGACCTGGAGATGGCCATCGGTCGCATCGGCAACTTCCTGAAGTCCTATCGCCAGTAATGGGCATTGCGCTGTACGGCCCACCCGTGGTCGTACAGCGATTATCTGGCAACACTTCTCTGCCCTGCGCGGGCGGTATCGCCTTTTACGCCTGCCGGCTCCACCCTTGCTCGGGCATCACCCTATAATTACAGGGCTGCAAGGTAATGGGGCGAGGCTGCCGAGCCACACCAGGCCTCGGAAATTCCCTTCAAGGCTCTACATTCAGGCTGTAGGACACAGTTTGAAATAGTCCCCCGGTTGAATAGCCCCATGCCGCACCTTATATACCCCGCAGTACGCGACATATTAAGCATGAGGAGAATTCTACAACCATGATGCGCATTCTGCTGTTCTTGGCCACTAACCTGGCGGTCGTGCTGATTGCCAGCATCACGCTGAGCCTTTTCGGCTTCAATGGGATCATGGCGGCCAACGGGGTTGATCTGAACCTCAATCAGCTGCTGATCTTCTGTGCGGTCTTTGGTTTTGCCGGGTCGATTTTCTCGCTGTTCATCTCCAAGTGGATGGCGAAGATGAGCACCAGCACCCAGATCATTACCCAGCCACGCACCCGTCATGAGCAATGGCTGCTGCAGACCGTCGAGCAACTGTCCCGCGAAGCCGGGATCAAGATGCCTGAAGTCGGGATCTTCCCGGCCTATGAAGCGAACGCCTTTGCTACCGGCTGGAACAAGAACGACGCCCTTGTGGCCGTCAGCCAGGGCTTGCTGGAGCGGTTCTCGCCCGACGAAATCAAGGCGGTGCTGGCCCACGAGATCGGCCACGTGGCCAACGGTGACATGGTCACCCTGGCGCTGGTCCAGGGCGTGGTGAACACCTTCGTGATGTTCTTCGCGCGGATCATCGGCAACTTCGTCGACAAGGTGATCTTCAAGAACGAACAGGGCCAGGGCATGGCCTACTACGTGGCGACCATCTTCGCCGAACTGGTACTGGGCTTCCTCGCCAGCTCGATCGTGATGTGGTTCTCGCGCAAACGGGAATTCCGCGCAGACGAAGCCGGCGCACGCCTGGCCGGTACCGGCGCGATGATCAGCGCCCTGCAGCACCTGCGCTCCGAACAGGGCTTGCCGGTGCACATGCCGAACACCCTGACCGCCTTTGGCATCAACGGTGGCATCAAGCAGGGCATGGCTCGCCTGTTCATGAGCCACCCGCCACTGGAAGAGCGAATTGACGCACTGCGTCGTCGCGGCTGATAGCGACAAGAAGAAGGGGCGATTCAATCGCCCCTTTTTTGTGGGCGCTCTTCAGCGCCTGGCCAACCGGTACACCCGCTCGTCCAGGCGCGTGACGCCATCCTTAACAAACTTCCAGCTGTCCCCCAGGATGTCCTGCTCCTGCAGCACATCCAGGCTCCACCGGCCGCCCAGGAGCAATTGCACTTCCTCATCGCTCACCGCGAACGGCGGGCCGGCCTTTTGCGACTGTTCATAATCGAGGGTGATCAACAGGCCACGACTGCCTCCCGCCAGAATCCCATTCAAGTGCGCCGCATACTGCTCGCGCATCAACGGTGGCAGGGCAATCAGCGCCGCCCGGTCGTAAAGCGCTGTGCAACCAACCACGGCACCGGCATCCAGGGCGAAGAAATCCCCGCACCACAGCTCGATGGAACCCGCCTGGAAAACTTTGAAAGCGCCGCGCTGGCTGACCTGCGGCGCCAGCTCCTGCTCGCTGAAAAACTCTTCAACGGCCTTTTCCGACAACTCGACCCCGATCACCCGATGCCCGATGCTCGCCAGCCACACCAGGTCCAGGCTCTTGCCGCACAACGGCACCAGCACCTGCGCCCCGTTCGCCACGCCCAGGCCGGGCCAGTGACGCAGCAGGTAAGGATTCACTTCGGGCAAGTGGAAACCCGTCTGATTGCGCGCCCAACGCTCATGCCAAAATCCAGGTTCCATGATTCACCCTAAAACTTGATCAAATAGCGCTAAAACTTATATTAGATTTAGATCAATGATCTGATTGAAGATGGTCCCATCTTAACCCTCAGGACCCTACTCATGCTGCCCAGCCTGTTTATCTCCCACGGTTCGCCCATGCTTGCCCTGCAACCCGGTGCCAGTGGCCCGGCACTCAAGCGCCTGGCAGCCGAGCTGCCACGCCCCAAGGCCATTGTGGTGGTCTCGGCGCACTGGGAAAGCCAGGGGCTGCTCGTGACTGGCAGCGCCGCACCAGAGACCTGGCACGACTTCGGCGGCTTCCCACGGGAACTGTTCGCGGTGCAGTACCCGGCACCCGGTGACCCGCAGTTAGCCGCCCAAATCGTGCAGTTGCTCAAGGCTGACGGCCTGGAAGCGCGCATTGATAACCAGCGCCCCTTCGACCACGGCACCTGGGTGCCCCTGTCGCTGATGTACCCGGCGGCCGATATCCCGGTGGTGCAGGTATCGCTGCCAAGCCGCATGGGCCCTGCCCTGCAAACCCGTGTCGGCCACGCACTGGCGAGCCTGCGGGAACAGGGCGTGCTGCTGATCGGCTCCGGCAGCATTACCCACAACCTCGGCGAACTGGACTGGCATGCCGGGCCGGAGAGCATCGAGCCTTGGGCGCGGGATTTTCGCGATTGGATGGTCAGCAAACTGGCAGCCAACGATGAAGCCGCGCTGCACGACTATCGTCGCCAGGCACCTCATGCCGTGCGCAGCCACCCCAGCGACGAGCATTTGCTGCCGCTGTATTTCGCCCGGGGCGCCGGCGGTGAATTCAGCGCAGCCCACCAAGGCTTCACCATGGGCGCGCTGGGCATGGACATCTACCGTTTCGCCTGATTGCAGGCAAAAAAAATCCCCGAACCAGTCGGGGATTTTTTATGTTCGATCAATCAGCCCGGGGGCGGATCAATCTTCGCGGTAGCGACGCAGCTTCAACTGCTTACCGGCAACGCGGGTGTCCTTCAGCTTGGTCAGGAGTTTCTCCAGACCATCTTCCGGCAGCTCTACCAAGGAGAAGCTGTCACGCACCTGGATGCGACCGATTGCTTCACGTGCCAGGCCACCCTCGTTGAGGATAGCGCCCAGCAGGTTCTTGGCAGCGATGCCATCACGCGCGCCCAGCGCGGTACGGCAGCGAGCACGGCCTTCAGCCAATGGAACCGGAGCACGACGCTCACGATCACCACGGTCCGGACGGTCGCCAGTACGCTCTGGACGATCACCGCGCGGAGCGTTGTTCGGCACCAGTGGACGTTCTTTCTCGATGGCAGCCAGGGTCAGGGCCTGACCGTTGGTAGCCTTACGCAGCAGGGCTGCAGCCAGGGCACGCGGGGTGCAACCGATATCGGCAGTCAGGCGGTCCAGCAGGTCGCCGTGGGTCGATTCAGCATCAGCCACCAGTGGCGACAGGCTGTTGGTCAGTTTCTTGATGCGCGCATCGAGAACGGCCTGGGCATCCGGCAGGCGGACTTCGGCAACTTTCTGACCGGTTACACGCTCGATCACTTGCAGCATGCGGCGCTCACGTGGAGTCACCAGCAACAATGCACGACCTTCGCGACCAGCACGGCCGGTACGGCCGATACGGTGAACGTAGGACTCTGGATCGTAAGGCATGTCAACGTTGAACACGTGGGTGATACGTGGAACGTCGAGGCCACGGGCAGCAACGTCGGTCGCCACAACGATGTCCAGACGGCCATCCTTGAGGGAGTCGATCACGCGCTCACGCTGGTTCTGGGCAATGTCACCGTTCAGCGCAGCGGCTTTGTAGCCTTTGGCTTCCAGGGCGCTGGCCAGGTCCAGGGTCGCTTGCTTGGTGCGCACGAACATGATCAGGGCGTCGAAGTCTTCGACTTCCAGCAGGCTCAATACAGCCGAGGTCTTCTGGTCAGCGTGAACCAACAGGTGAGCCTGTTCGATCGCGGTAACGGTCTGAGTCTTGGTCTGGATCTTCACGTGTTGCGGATCGCGCAGATGGCGTTCGGCAATGGCACGGATCGACTGTGGCAGGGTAGCCGAGAACAGTACGGTCTGACGGGTTGCTGGCAGTGCCTTGAAGATGACTTCCAGGTCATCCATGAAGCCCAGCTTGAGCATTTCGTCAGCTTCGTCCAGAACCAGGTGGTTCACGGTCGACAGCACTTTTTCGTCGCGACGCAGGTGGTCGCACAGACGGCCCGGAGTGGCGACAACGATCTGTGCGCCGTTACGGATTGCTTTCAGTTGTGGGCCCATAGGCGCGCCGCCGTAAACGGCCACAACGGTAACGCCCGGCATTTGCTTGGCGTAGGTTTCGAAAGCGGTTGCTACTTGCAGCGCCAACTCACGGGTTGGCGCCAGGATCAGGGCTTGCGGCTCGCGCTTGGCAGGATCGATGCAGTGCAGGATTGGCAGGGCGAACGCGGCGGTTTTACCGGTACCGGTTTGCGCTTGGCCAATCATGTCTTGGCCGGCCATGATGATCGGGATCGATTGCTGCTGAATAGCCGAAGGTTCTTCGTAGCCAGTCGCGATGACGGCAGCAAGAATGTTCGGGTTAAGATTAAAAGCGGCGAAGCCGCCGGTTTCCTGGGTCATGGGTCTGCCTCTAAGTGCATCCGCAAAGACCCATGCTCCAAAGCTGCGCATGCCGTGTTGAGACTCAAGAGTCGCCCTGGCTGCTTTGTCGGCGGGGATTTGCGAAAACGAATGAATGAAAAAGATTCGTCAAGGAAGAGTCCGCTGTGCGGACGTGCAGCCGAAGCTGACTTCGGGGAATTGCGCTACCTAAACGCGGCCCGGTTAAAGGCCGGCGCGCACTATACCGGAAATCGCTGAAAAAGGGAGCTTTTTTTATCGCAAACCGCAGGTAAACGCCTCTGCATCAAAGGCTTTGCGCATCCAGGCAGCAGGGTCTATTTTTCAAAGGCCCGGCCCTGTTGGTCATGACGCTTAAACGGTTCACCCTTAACAGCGGGCCCTTCGGTCCGAAACCTCCCTTTGCGCCCGAGGGCACACCCCATGAACCAAGCCACCAACAGCCGCGTCAGCCGTGAACAGCAGGGTCATATCCTGTTGCTGGGGCTGGATCGCGTGGCCAAGCGCAATGCGTTCGACCTGGAATTGCTCAATGATTTGAGCCTGGCGTATGGCGAATTTGATCGCAATGAGGAAGCGCGGGTGGCCATTGTCTTCGGGCATGGCGATCACTTTACCGCCGGATTGGACCTGGCCAATGTGGGGCCCACGATGGCACAAGGCTGGCAACCGCCGTTGGGTGGTTGTGATCCGTGGGGCGTTTTCGCGGGGCCCCGGGTCAGTAAGCCGGTGATTGTTGCGGCTCAGGGGTACTGCCTGACCATTGGTATCGAGTTGATGTTGGCGGCGGATGTCAATCTGTGTGCCAGCAATACCCGGTTTGCGCAGATGGAAGTGCAGCGCGGGATTTTTCCTTTTGGGGGCGCGACGTTGCGCTTTCATCAGATCGCGGGGTGGGGGAATGCCATGCGCTGGTTGCTCACGGGGGATGAGTTTGATGCCCATGAAGCGCTGCGGTTGGGGTTGGTGCAGGAGGTGATGGCCAGCGAGGATTTGTTGCCCCGGGCGGTGGCGCTGGCAAACCGCATTGCCCAGCAGGCGCCGCTGGGGGTGCAGGCCACGCTGATGTCGGCGCGCCAGGCACGGATCGAGGGGGAGACTGCGGCGGCGGCCGGGTTGCCCGTTTTGGTGGAGAAACTGCTGAATAGTGAGGATGCCAAGGAAGGTGTACGGGCGATGATCGAGAAGCGGCCTGGGGTTTTTAAAGGCTGTTGATTGTGGAGGGGGGCTTGGGGCGGGGTACATATCCGTTATTTAGGTAACGGCCACTATTGGTTCCGCTCTTACAGCGGCTCACTTTTGAACAGCGCAAAAGTAAGCAAAACGCTCTTGCCCCACCACTCGGCACCTCGCCT
>NZ_AKVH01000073.1:0-50859 GCF_000278565.1 Pseudomonas sp. Ag1 | reverse complement strand
CGAGTGGTGGGGCAAGAGCGTTTTGCTTACTTTTGCGCTGTTCAAAAGTGAGCCGCTGTAAGAGCGGAACCATAAGTGGCCGTTACCTAAATAACGGATATACACCCAACCCCTGCGGGCTACTTCAAATTCCCACTCAAAAACTGCTGCAACCGCTCGCTCTTCGGATTACCCAGCACATCCTCCGGCGCACCCTGTTCCTCCACCAACCCCTTGTGCAAAAACAGCACCTGGCTCGACACCTTGCGCGCAAAGCTCATCTCATGGGTCACCATGATCATCGTCCGGCCTTCCTCAGCCAAACCCTGGATCACCTTCAACACCTCACCCACCAACTCCGGGTCCAGCGCCGAAGTCGGCTCGTCAAACAGCATCACCTCCGGCTCCATCGCCAGCGCCCGGGCAATCGCCACCCGCTGTTGCTGGCCACCCGACAAAAACGCCGGATATTGACCGGCCACCCGCGCCGGCAACCCAACCTTGTCCAGATACCGGCGAGCGCGATCCTCGGCGTCCTTCTTGCTGCAACCCAGCACCCGGCGCGGCGCCATGGTGATGTTCTCCAGCACACTCATGTGGCTCCACAGGTTGAAATGCTGAAACACCATCGCCAACCGCGTACGCAGGCGCTGCAACTCAGCATCATCCGCCACGCGCATCCCATGGCGGTCACTGACCATGCGAATCTGCTGCCCATCCAGCGTCATCGCGCCATCATTGGGCTGTTCAAGAAAATTGATACAACGCAAAAAGGTACTCTTGCCCGAGCCACTGGCGCCGATCAAGCTGATCACATCACCGGTCCTGGCCTTGAGCGAGACACCTTTGAGCACCTCATTGTCGCCATAGCTTTTATGCAGGCCTTCAACGGTCAATTTGTACATGGGGCGTGCATCCTCAAGGCGAAAGTAGGTAGCCGCTGCGATAGGCTTCAGTGCCTGCGACATGGGCAATGACCATCCCGGCAGTGGCCATGCGCCGCAGCGAACGAGCGTAAAGCAGCCCGGCATTGCGGCAATGCACTGGCGTTACGCGGTCGGAAATGGGGTCGATGATTTCGGCGATCAGTTGCCCGGCGTCCACGTATTCCCCAGGCAGCGCGCTGAATACCAGCAAGCCGCCCACGGGTGTGGCCACCGGCTCGACGCCCGCCAGCGGTGTGGCGGGGTAGGGCAATTCCGGCAGCGGTGCCGGCTCGCCGCTGATTGCGCCGAAGTGAATCAGGTAATCGATGATCGCCTGGCAGTCGAGGCTGGCCAGGCCGTGGTTGACGTCGCCCTGGCCGCGCAACTCGACGGTGACGGAAAAGCTGCCCATCGGAATCGGGAAGCGCTCGCCAAACCGTTGTTGCAATTGCCACCACACCAGCGTGAAACACTCATCGAACGACTGCCCACCGGAATCGGTAGCCAACAGGCTGGCTTCCGAACCGATATAGCGCGCCAGCGGCTCCACCTGCGGCCACGCCTCGGGGGTGGTGTACAGGTGTGCAACGGCTTCGAAGTCGCAGTGCAGGTCCAGCACCATGTCGGCATCACACGCCAGGCGTTGCAGCACCAGGCGTTGGGATTCCAGTTGTGTGACGGGCGTTTGCGCCGCCAGGGCCATGGTCAGCGCATCGCGGATCAGTTCGACGTTGTGCGCAGGATCATCTGCCAGCAGGCCTTCGACTTGATTGCCAACCTCGTCGGACAGGTCGACAAACAGGCGGTTGAAGTTCTGCCCGCTTTCCAGCTCGTAGCGGCCCAGGGGGATGTCCATCAACACCTGTTCCAGGCCGGTCGGGTTGGCGATCGGCACCAGCACGATCTCGCTGCGCAGGCGGCCGGCCGCAGCCAGCTCCGCCAGGCGCGCCTTCAAGTGCCAGGCCACCAGCATGCCCGGCAATTCGTCGGCGTGCAGCGACGACTGGATGTAGACCTTGCCTTCGGCCTGCTCCGGCCCGAAGTGGAAACTGTGAATTTGTCGCTCCGTGCCCGGCACCGGCGCCACAAGTGGATGAATCTGATGACGCATGAAGGCTCCTTAGTGGCTGGGGCCGAGAAAGGCCAGCCAGCGACGCTCCGCCAGACGAAACAGACCGACCAGGGCAAAGGTCACGGTCAGGTAGATCAGCGCAGCGATACCGAATGATTGAAAGGTCATGTAGGTGGCCGAGTTGGCGTCCCGGGCGACTTTCAGGATATCCGGGATGGTCGCGGTGAAGGCCACCGTCGTCGAATGCAGCATCAGGATCACTTCATTACTGTAGTACGGCAGCGAGCGGCGCAGGGCCGACGGCATGATCACGTAGGCATACAGCTTCCAGCCGCTGAGGCCGTAGGCTTTCGCCGCTTCGACTTCGCCGTGGGCCATGCTGCGGATCGCCCCGGCAAAAATCTCCGTGGTGTAGGCGCAGGTGTTGAGGGCGAAGGCGAGAATCGTGCAGTTCATCGCATCACGAAAGAACGCGTCCAGCACCGGCTGCGCGCGAACCGCCGCGATGCTGTAGATCCCGGTGTAGCAAATCAGCAACTGGATATACAGCGGCGTGCCGCGAAACAGGTAGGTGTAGAACTGCACCGGCCAGCGTACCCAGCGATTGCGCGACACCCGCGCAATGGACAGCGGGATCGATACCAGGAAGCCGATGAAGATCGACGCGCTGAGCAGCCACATCGTCATGGCCAGCCCGGTGATGTGCTGGCCGTCGCTATAAAGGAAGGGGCGCCAGTATTGCTGGATAAGTTCGATCATCGCACTGCCTCCCGGGAGCCTGCGGAGTAGCGCCGTTCGAGGCGGCGCAGGACGAAGTTGGACGCGCTGGTGATCAACAGGTAGATAAACGCGGCGATCACCAGGAAATAGAACAGCTGATAAGTACTCTTGCCGGCATCCTGCGCGGCCTTGACCAGGTCGGCCAGGCCGATGATCGACACCAGTGCCGTGGCCTTGAGCATCACCATCCAGTTATTGCCGATGCCCGGCAGGGCGAAGCGCATCATCTGCGGGAAGGTCACGAAGCGAAACCGCTGGCCACGCGTGAGCCCGTAGGCCGTGGCGGCCTCCAACTGGCCACGGGGCACGGCGAGGATCGCGCCGCGAAAGGTCTCGGTGAAATACGCACCGTAGATAAAGCCCAGGGTGATCACCCCGGCGCTGAATGGGTCGATCTCGATGTAGTCCCATTCCATAAAGTCGGTAAAGCTGGTCAGCCAGATTTGCAGGCTGTAGAAAATCAGCAGCATCAGCACCAGGTCGGGCACGCCGCGAATCAGGGTGGTGTAGATCTGCGCGGGAATCCGCAGGAACGGCAGGCTGGACAGTTTGGCAGTAGCCCCGAGCAGGCCCAGCAACACGCTGACGGCCAGGGAGAACACCGACAACTTGACGGTCATCCAGGTGCCTTGCAGCAACAGCGGGCCGAAACCCTTCAAGCTGAAGGCACTGAGCCCCAGGGTTTGCAAAAGATCTTCGAACATAAATCAGGACCTATGGCGATAAAAAAGCGCCCCTCCAGAGGAAGGGCGCCCCAGGCATTATTTGCCGCTGTACAGGTTCAGATCGCCAAAGTGTTTCTTCTGGATGGTGGCGTAGGTGCCATCATCGTGTAACGCTTTGATACCTTTATCCAACAAGGCCTTGAGGTCTTTGTTACCTTTTTTGATACCGACCGCAGTTTTGGACGGCAGCAGTGGATCGTCGATGGCCTTGCTGACTTCGTAGTCAGCACCGGCTGGCGACTTCAAAAAGCCCAGTTCGGCTTGCAGCATGTCCTGCACGGAAGCGTCCAGGCGGCCGGAAGTCAGGTCGGCGTACACCTGGTCCTGGTTGGCGTAGGCCTTGGTGGTGACACCGGCCTTGTCCAGTACGGCCTTGGCGTAGGCTTCCTGGATGGTGCCTTGCTCGTAGCCAACGCTTTTACCCTTGAGGGACTCAGGCGTGGAGTAGTTCGCGCCCTTTTTGAACACCAGGGAAGTCGGGCCGGAGAACAGCTCGTTGGAGAAGTCGATCGCCTTTTCACGGGCTTCGGTCACGGTCATCGAGGAAATCACGCCGTCAAACTTGTTGGCGTTGAGGCCTGGGATCATGCCGTCGAAATCACTTTCGACCCACTTGCACTTGACCTTCAGCTCGGCACAGATGGCATTGCCCAGGTCGATATCGAAGCCCACCAGGCTGCCGTCAGCGGCTTTAGACTCAAACGGCGCGTAGGACGGATCGACACCAAAACGCAATTCCTTGTATTCCTTGGCCAGCGCGGAACCGGCGGCCATGCACAGAGCCAGTGCAGAAAGGGTCAGCAATGCTTTTTTCATTATGTAATCCCTGGAAACCAAGATAAGCGCTTGTGGCGCGGTTAGGACTGTTACTGAACGGTGTCAGACCGGACTCAAGTAGCAATTTCTGCACCATAGTTCCGAATGGTCGTTTTAAAAGGTGAGATTAAGGAGTTGTGCCAGTAGGAAATGCCCGAAAATGGGCATTGATCAATCTATGCATTATTTTGGGGCGTGTGAGGTTTTCAAATGTGGGAGCGGGCTTGCTCGCGAATGCGGTGGATCAGTCGGTACATGTATTGACTGACACACCGCATTCGCGAGCAAGCCCGCTCCCACATTGATCGGTGGCGTTCGTGAGAGGCGTGTCAGGCCAGTAAATCCTGCAGGGTCGCCAGGTTGTCGGCTTCCTCGACGGCCTTGTCCTGGCGCCAGCGCAACATCCTCGGGAAACGCACCGCAATTCCGCTCTTGTGCCGCTTGGACAGGGCAATCCCTTCAAAACCCAGTTCAAACACCATGCTCGGCGTGACGCTGCTGACCGGGCCGAATTTCTCCACGGTGGTCTTGCGCACGATGGCGTCGACCTTGCGCATTTCCTCATCGGTCAGCCCCGAATACGCCTTGGCGAACGGCACCAACGTACGCTCAGTACCGGGCGGGCCGTCCCACACCGCAAAGGTATAGTCGCTGTACAGGCTGGCGCGCCGGCCATGGCCGCGCTGGGCGTAGATCAACACCGCATCGACGCTGAACGGGTCGACTTTCCACTTCCACCACACGCCCATGTCCTTGGTCCGGCCCACGCCGTAGAGCCCGTCCCGGGCCTTGAGCATCATGCCTTCCACGCCCAGGCTGCGGGACGCCTCACGCTGCTCTGCCAAGTCTTGCCAGCTATCGCCGATCAGCACTGGCGACGTGCGCAACGTTGGCTGGTCGCAGTCGCTGACCACCAGCTCCAGTTGCGCCCGGCGTTCGGCCTGGGTGTGGTTGCGCCAGTCTTCGCCGTGGTGTTCCAGCAGGTCATAAGCGAGCACGGCGACCGGCGCGTCTTCGAGGATTTTCTTGCCCAGGGTCTTGCGGCCGATACGCTGTTGCAGCAGGGCGAAGGGTTGCACCGAGTCCTTCCACACCACGATTTCGCCGTCGATCACCGTGCCATCGGGCAGGCTGTTTTCCAGGTCATGAAGCTCCGGAAAGCGCTCGGTGACCAGTTCTTCGCCCCGAGACCAGACCCACAAGCGGCCTTCGCGCTTGACCAGTTGTGCGCGGATACCGTCCCACTTCCATTCCACTTGCCAGTCAGCAGGGGAGCCGAGCAAGGCATCGAACTGCTCCACCGGCTGGGCCAGGCCATGGGCCAGGAAAAACGGATAAGGCTGCCCGCCACGCTGGGCGTGTTCGTCGGACGATTCGGCGGCAATCAGCTTCAAGTAGCCTTCGGCCGTCGGACGGTTCGACAGGTCGGTGTAGCCCACCAGCCGCTGGGCCACGCGTTTGCTGTCCAGCCCGGCCATGGCGGCCAGGGCGCGGGTGACCAGCAACTTCGACACACCGACCCGGAAGCTGCCGGTGATCAGCTTGATGCAGAGCATCAGGCTCGGCTGATCCAGCTGTGCCCACAACGCGGGCAGGCGTTCTGCCAGTTCTTCTGGCGGCAGGCCGCGCAAGGGCAGGAGTTTTTCTTCCAGCCACACGGCCAGACCATCGTCCGAGGTGTGGGGCGATTCCGGTAACAGCAGGGAAATGGTTTCCGCCAGGTCGCCTACCGACTGATAACTCTCTTCGAACAGCCACGGCTCAATGCTCGCGGCTTCGGTGGCCATGTCCCGCAGCAACCGGGTGGGTACCAGTTGTCGGGGCCGGCCGCCGGATAAAAAGTACACCGCCCATGCCGCATCTTCCGCGGGCGCCTGTAGGAAATAAGCCTGCAAGGCGGCGAGCTTGGCGTTGCTGGAGGTGGTGGCGTCGAGGTTGGCGTACAACTCGGCGAAGGCTTTCATGACGTGGCCTCCTCTTCGTCATCGCCGTATTCGGTGGTGAATCCCTGGGCATCCAGGCCCTTTTCCCGCAGGTGCCTGACCAATACGCCCACAGAACCGTGGGTGACCATTACCCGCTCGGCACCGGTTTGCTCGATGGCCCATAACAGTCCGGGCCAATCGGCGTGGTCCGAGAGCACAAAGCCGCGATCCACGCCGCGCCGCCGCCGGGTGCCGCGCAGGCGCATCCAGCCGCTGGCGAAGGCGTCGCTGTAGTCGCCGAAGCGGCGTATCCAGGTGCTGCCGCCGGCCGAGGGCGGGGCGATGATCAGGGCCTGGCGCAATAAAGGGTCGGTCTTTTTGAAGTCGCCGGCGTAGAGGGTTTCAGGGATATAGATGCCAGCTTCGCGGTACACCCGGTTCAAGGGTTCGACCGCGCCATGGCTGAGGATCGGGCCGATGCTGGCGTCGATGCCGTGGAGAATCCGCTGGGCTTTGCCGAAGGAATAACAGAACAACACGCTGGCCTTGCCGGCGGCGATATTGGCCTGCCACCAGTCGTTGATCCCGGCAAAAATCTGCGCCTGGGGCTGCCAGCGGTAGATCGGCAGGCCGAAGGTCGATTCGGTGATAAACGTATGGCAGCGCACCGGTTCGAACGGCGCGCAGGTGCCGTCGGGCTCGACTTTATAGTCGCCGGAGGCGACCCAGACTTCACCCTGGTATTCCAGGCGCACCTGGGCGGAGCCGAGGACATGGCCGGCGGGATGGAAACTCAAGGTGACGCCGTGGTGGCGCAGGCTTTCGCCGTAGGCCAGGGTTTGCAGGTTGATGTCCTGGCCGAGGCGCGAGCGCAGGATGCCTTCGCCGGGGGCGGCGGCCAGGTAGTGTTGGTTGCCGGTGCGGGCGTGGTCGCCGTGGGCGTGGGTGATGACCGAACGTTCCACCGGGCGCCAGGGGTCGATGTAGAAATCCCCGGCGGGGCAGTAGAGGCCTTCGGGCCGGGCGATAACAAGGTCCATGGGCGTGCCGTGGAGGTGGGCTTGTTAATTATGAGGCGGGGGCGGGTGGAGAAGTTCTATCGGAATGCATGCAATCAACTGTGGGAGCGGGCTTGCTCGCGAATGCGGTGTGTCAGTCAATAGCTCTGGTGACTGATCCGCCGCTTTCGCGAGCAAGCCCGCTCCCACATTTTGATCCGGTTGAGGCTGGGAAACCGGGTTACTTGCCCGGCACCAGCGTCAACCGCGTCTTCCCGTACACCCCGTCAAAGTTCTGTGGCTGCATCGGGAAGCTCAGGTATTGCGCCTTCAGCCACGGGTCGATGCCATTGGCATAGTTCGGGCTGGCCGGGTTGCCGGATTGGCCGATGCCGCTTTGGCCCATCATCGGTTCCGCCAGGCCGAAGTCGACAATCATCCGCAGCGCCGGCACCTGGGTCGTGTCGAAACTCTGGCCCCAGCTATACGGTGCGCTGTTCAGGGTGTTGTGATCGCCGCCCGCGGCCAGTGGGCCGCGAATGGCCTGGCCGCTGGTGTTCTTCCAGGTGTAGCTGTGCAGTTTGCCCCACTGCCAGGCCTTGTGATCGGCGCCCAGCGCGCTGTCGCCTGCGGTGATCGCGGCGGCCAGGCTGCGGGCGAGGATCGCCGGCTTGTCGGTTTTCTGCCCGGTGCGGGCGTCATTCCAGAACGGGCTGTCTTCGCGCCCCAGCAAGTGGTCGGCCACCGCCGAGTACGACAGGTTGGCGTTACCGATGAAGGCTTTCCAGGTGACGCTGTTTTCCGGACCGAGTTCGTCGAGGAAAATCTGCTTGGCGCTTTCCTGCAGGAACAACTCATAAATCGCCGCGTCGGCGGAGGTGGATGCCAGCCGACCGTCGAAGGCCATCAGGCGGCCCAGTGCTTCCCGCGCCTTGGCCTGGTCTGCCACCGGCAATCCATCGATCGCCTGTTTCAGCGGCTGGGCCATGCCCGGCGCCTGGAACATGCTCTTGAGCTTGGCGGCAAACGTGGTGGTCTGGTCGTACTGCATGGCAATCATGCTGCGGCTGTCATGCTTGCCGCTGCCGGCCAGTTGCGCGATACGTTCGGCGCGTTCCGGCGCGGCCCACGAGTTGGACAGTTGCATGCCGTAGCCACGGGGAATGGTGCGCTGGTTGGCCGTGCCGATCCAACCCTGGGCCGGGTCCTGATCGTAGGGGTGCAGCATCGCGTCGGCGTAGCCATCCCAGTCGAAACGCCCGTCCCAGCCCGGCGATGGCACCAGGCCTTCGCCTTCACGGCGGTTGGGGAACCGCCCGGTCACTTGCCAGCCAATGCTGCTGGCGTCGGCGAAGACCATGTTCAAGGCAATTGCGCGAATTTCCCGGGTGGCGTCAGACGCTTTACCGGCGGTTTGCGCACGGGACAGGTCGAAGAACGCGTCCAGGCTCTTGTCGTCCTTGAAATCGGCGGTTTGCAACGCCAGGCCGTAGCCGCTGGTCAGCGACTGGGCACTGTTGAGCAGCGGCCCGTGGCGGGTTTCGTACACCGCTTCGCGAATCGGCCGCTGGCCCTTGGCGAAGTAGGTTTCGTTGCGCACGATGGCGGGTAGCCATTTGCCGTTGTTCTCGTAGTACAGCGCGTTGCCCTGGCGCTTGACCTTCTCCAGGAATACGTCCTGGGTGTCACCCGAGACCTGGCTCATGCTCCAGGCCACCTTGCCGTTGAAGCCGGAAAGCAGGGTTGGCAAACCGGCGATGGACACACCGGCGGCCTGGTATTTCGGCGAGCGGATCTGCACGTAGTTCCACAGCGACGGGGCCTGCATCGAGGTCGACAGGTCATTGGCCAGCAGGCTCTTGTTGCTGCGGCTGCGCTGCGGGCCGATCGCCCAGTTGCTGGAGCTGGACGTGCCCAGGGTGTTGAGGGTGCCGAGGTGCTCGCTGAGGCTGGTCAGCGCAGCGAGGCCCGGGATCTGGCCCAGGTTGATGCCCTTGAGCTTGTCGGACTCGGCCACTGGCAGCGGTTCATCCGGGTAGCTCGGGGTCAGCCAGGCGAGTTTGTCGGCACCGACTTTTTGCGCGAGCACCAATGACGACAGCTCTTCCTGCAAGTTGGTCGACTCGCTGAAATTCAGCAGGCAGAACAGCAGCGCCGAATCTTCCGGCTTCCAGTATTCAGGCTTGTAGCCAGTCTGGGCCAGGTCTGGCGGCAGCTTGTCGCGGTAGCGGAACAGGTAGGCGTTGACCCCGCGTGCATACACTTCAAAGAAGCGCTTGAGGCGCGGCGACGAGGCGTTATATAGCTCGCCGGCGCTTTTGCGCAGGTTGACCGCCCGCATGAAACGGTCGACATCCAGCACATCCGGCCCGGACATTTCCGCCAGGCGGCCCTGGGCCAGCAGGCGCAGGGTGACCATCTGGGTGATGCGGTCGCTGGCGTGCACGTAGCCCAGGGTGAACAGCGCATCGTGGAAGGTGCTGCTTTCAATCAGCGGGATGCCCTGGCTGTTGCGGCGCACCGAAACGTTCTGCGCCAGGCCCTTGATCGGCTGTACGCCGGAAACCGGAGGCAGGGTGTCTTGGGTGCTCTGTAACTGGCAACCGGCCAGGCCCAAGGCACTGGCAATTGCCGCGGCAACGCCGAACCGGGGAAGAAAATGTGAGAGGGCTGGCGAGGCCATGGCAAAGCTCCTGCGGGGGGTAGCGTCAGTAAAGGCGCTACGTTAGTGAGCGCGGCGAAACGACGCAAGCGGGAGGCGATGCTTATTTCAGGATTTGCGTAAGGTTTCTAGTCGGGCACAAATCAGTGTGGGAGCGGGCTTGCTCGCGAATGCGGTGTATCAGCTAAAAGAGTTGTGGCTGATCCACCGCATTCGCGAGCAAGCCCGCTCCCACATTTTGATCCCGTTGACCTTCAGGATTTTGGCGGATTGACCTTCTGCACCAGCTCATAGGCACGCACCGTCGCCGGGCGTTGCTTGATGTGGTTGAACCAGCGTTCTACATGTGGGAAGTCTTCCAGCTTCTGGCTCTGCCACTTGTGGGAAACGATCCACGGGTAGATCGCCATGTCGGCAATGCTGTATTCCTCGCCGGCCACGAACGTGCGGTCGGCCAGGCGCCGGTCCAGCACGCCATACAGGCGGGCGGTCTCATCCACATAGCGTTTGATCGCGTAGGGAATCTTTTCCGGGGCGAACTGGCTGAAGTGGTGATTCTGGCCGGCCATCGGGCCCAGGCCACCCATTTGCCAGAACAGCCATTGCAGCGCTTCCTGACGACCACGCAGGTCCTGGGGAATGAACTTGCCGGTTTTTTCCGCGAGGTAGAGCAGGATTGCGCCGGATTCGAACAGGGAAATCGGCGCGCCGCCGTCGGTCGGGTTCTGATCGACGATGGCCGGGATGCGGTTATTGGGGGCGATCTTCAGGAAGTCGGGCTTGAACTGATCGCCCTGGCCGATGTTGATCGGGTGTACCTCGTAAGGCAGGCCGGCTTCTTCCAGGAACAACGACACTTTGTGACCGTTGGGGGTGGTCCAGTAATACAGGTCGATCATGAAGCTCTCCAAGGGTGGTGACGCTTGAGCGAATGCCTGTAGGTATAGGTGATGTTAGGGTGACGAAAATTCAATGAAACATTTGGGTCTATCGATATGGAAATTCGTGCGGGCGCAGCGTTGATTCTGATTGACCAGCAAAAAGGCATTCACCATCCCAGGCTGGGACGGCGCAATAATCCGCACGCCGAGGAGCGCATGCAGGCGTTGCTGGCGCATTGGCGGCGCGAAGGCTGGCCGGTGATTCATGTGCAGCATCTGTCCCATTCGCCGGAATCGGTGTTCTGGCCGCAGCAGTCGGGGGTGGAGTTTCAGGATGCATTTATTCCGCAGGCGGGTGAGCAGTTGATCCAGAAACGGGTGCCGGACGCATTTTGTGGGACGGGGCTGGAAGCGAGGTTGCATGAGGCCGGGCTTCGGCAAGTGGTGCTGGTGGGCGTGGCCACCCATAACTCGGTGGAGGCCACGGCCCGCAGTGCCGGCAACCTGGGGTTTGAGACGTGGGTTATCGAAGATGCCTGCTACACCTTCGACAAGGCGGACTTTTTCGGGCAGATGCATTCGGCGCAGGCGGTACATGCCATGTCGTTGGGTAACCTGCACGGCGAGTACGCCACAGTGATTTCCTCCAAACAGTTGCTGGAGTGACCGTTGTGGCGAGGGAGCTTGCTCCCGCTGGACCAGGCTGGACCAGGCTGGAGCTCCAGTGCGAAGCGCTCCCGAGTGCCTCACCTCAGTCCGCCTGAAGACGCGCGTGCACAGATTTTGGGGCTGCTACGCAGCCCAACGGGAGCAAGCTCCCTCGCCACAGAGGATCTAAGCCACCGCGCCGTCCACCAACACCTGCAACGTTTGTTGTGAGCATCGTTCGATGCGTACCCGCACACCATAGACTTCGGCAAACAGCGCCGTATCCAGCACGTCATCCGCCGCGCCACTGGCGTACAGCCGGCCCTGGCGCAGCACCGCGATATGGTCGGCATAGCGCGCCGCGAGGTTGATGTCGTGCAGCACCACCACGGCGATCAGGTTGTGTTCCCGCACCAGGTCACGCACGCAATCCATGACCTTCAACTGGTAGTTCAAGTCCAGCGCACTGGTGGGTTCATCCAGCAGCATCACCTGTGGCCGGCGCGCAATCAGTTGCGCCAGGCTGACCAGTTGCCGCTGGCCGCCGGATAACGTGCTCAATAGCTGATCCGCCAGATGAGCGATGCCAATCCTTTGCAACGCATCAAAGGCCTCGCGCATGCACGCGTCGCTTGAAAGCGCAATGCCCTCGACGTTCGCCACCCGCAGCGCGGCGATCACGCTTTCCATCACACTCAGGCTCAAGCCCGGCGGAAGGTTTTGCGGCATATAGGTCACACGCCGGGCGCGTTCACCGACGGACATTTTCGTCAGGTCCAGGTCACCCAATCTGACAACGCCCTGCATCTTTTCCAGCCCCGCCACCGCCCGCAGCAACGTCGACTTGCCCGCACCGTTCGGTCCGATCAACGCGGTCAAACTGCCGTGGGCCAGGGTTGGCAAGCTCAGGTCATGCACAATCTGGCGCCGGCCATAACTGACCTGGGCGTTCTGAATCGACAGCCCGCTGCTCATAACTGCCTCCCGCGCTTGAACACCAGCAACACGAAAATCGGCACGCCCACCAGCGCGGTGACGATACCCACGGGTACGATCACCCCGGGCATGATCAGCTTGCTGGCGATGGATGACAGCGACAACAGTAACGCGCCGACAAGCGCGCTGGCCGGCAGCAGGAAGCGCTGGTCTTCACCCACCAGAATCCGCGCGATGTGCGGACCCACCAAGCCGATAAATCCGATGGTTCCCACAAACGCCACGGCGGTGGCCGACAGCAGGCTGATGCGCAACAACGAGAAAAACCGCAGGCGCTTCACATCGACACCGAAGCTTTGCGCGCGGTCTTCGCCCATGCGCAACAGGGTCAGGCGTGGCGCGGCCGCGAAGGAAAAGGGCATGACCACGGCGACCACCAACGCGAGGATGCCGAGCTTGTCCCAGTTGGCCCGGGTCACGCTGCCCAGGGTCCAGAACACCAGTTGTTGCAGCACATCTTCGGTGGCGACCAGTTGCAACAGGGCGACCACCGCGTTGCAACTGAACACCAGGGCAATCCCGAACAGCACCAGGCTTTCCACCCCGGCACCGCGCAGGCGCGACATGGCCTGCAGCAAAAAGACCGAGGCGGCGGCAAACACAAAGGCTGAAATGGAAATCGCCGTATTGGCCGACACCCACAGCGTCGTCACCGGAAACACAATCACCAGGGACGCGCCCAACGCCGCCGCCGAGGAAACCCCCAGGGTGAATGGACTGGCGAGCGGGTTGTTAAGGATCGCCTGCATCTCGGCGCCCGCCAGCGACAGCGCACAACCGACCAACACCGCCATCAAGGCGTAGGGCAGGCGCACGTTCCAGATGATCACCTGGTCGGTGGCGCTCAGGTGGGCCGGGTGCAGCAAGCCATCGAGCAGGGCGCCAAGGCCCATGCCCGACGGGCCGCTGGCCAGGTCCACGAGGATCGCGCACATCAGCGCGCCACCCAGCAGGGCCAGCAGCCAGAAGCGGCGGGCGAGCAGGCGGCGATAGCCTTGGCTGGCGGTGGCGAGGTCGAGGGTTTGAGTGGTCATTGGATTCGCAGCCTTGAAAACGACGAAAATCCCTGCCGGTACACGGTCAGTGTGGGAGCTGGCTTGCCTGCGATGGCGATGGTGAATCCAACACCGCTATCGCAGGCAAGCCAGCTCCCACAGGAACCGTGTCCAGGCAGGGAATGGGTTGCGAGCCTTAGTTACTTGGCCTTGCCATCAATCCAGTAAGCACCCTGCAGCGGCATGCCGAGGAACTGTTGGTTCATCGCTTCCATGGTCGCCTTGGGATCCAGCTTGGCGAACAATTCCGGATGCACCCACTTGGCCAGCGCTTCAATCGCCAGCAGGTTGTACGGCGAGTTGTAGAAGTCATGCCACAGACCGTGGGAATTGCCCTCACGAATCGCCCGAAGGTTCACAAACTCAGGGCGGGCCAGCACGGCGTCAAACGCGGCACGCGCGTCTTCGTTGCTCACGCCAGCACCCAGAATCAACCCGGGCTTGTGATTGCCGGTGGCCACATACACATCCGGGTCAGCTTTCAGCGCGTACTCGACACTGATATCTCCCAGCGCCCCCGGCACCACCTCGGCGGCGATGTTGCGCCCGCCCACCAGCTTGATCACTTCACCCATGCCGCTCTTGCCAGTGGTGTGCCCCGGTGCCTGCCAGGCGCCGGCCAGCAATTCCAGGAACACGCTCGGGCGCGGCCCGGCCGGCAAGGTGGCGACGGCGTCGGTGATCACCTTGATGTGCTGGTCATAAAAGTCGAGGAACGCCTTGGCCTGGGTTTCCCGGCCCAGGGCCTGGCCCAGGGCGGTCATGCTGGCGTGGGTGCCTTGCACCGGGTTGATGCGGAAGTCGACGAACAACACTGCAATGCCCGCCTTGGCCAACACGTCCGCCACCGGGCTGTGTTCAGTCGGGCCATGGCCGGAAATGCTGAACACCGCCAGGTCCGGCTTCAGCGAAAGAATTTCCTCGGCGCTGACGCTTTGCTCCGACGCCTGGCCAATCAGCGGAATGTCTTTTACCGTCGGAAATTTCGCCACGTAGGCGTTATAGGTGTGGGCGTCCAACAGTTTCAAATCATTCTGCCAGCCGACAATCCGTTGGAATGGCGCGTCCTTGTCCAGCAAGGCAAAGGCCGAAATCAGCCGGCCTTCGCCGAGCACCACGCGCTGCACGTGGTCTGGCACCTCGACCTTGCGGCCCAGCACGTCGGTGACTTCATGGGCGGCGGCGGTTTCGGCGTGGCCGAGGATCAGCACGGCAAACAGCGCGCCCAGCTTGAGGAAGTTGCGGGGTTTCAGCATGGCGAGAACTCCAGGTGAAGGCGGCGCATCAGACATCGCTCCAGCGCCGCAAAAGGTTGTGATAGGCGCCGCTCAGTTGCAGCAGCGCGTGGTCGTCGGCGTGTTGCGCGGTGAGGCGTTGAATCGCCACGTCCATGTCCAGCAGCAGTTGGCGCTGGCTGTCTTCGCGCACCAGGCTTTCGACCCAGAAGAAACTGGCGATGCGCTCGCCGCGGGTGACCGGGTTGATCTTGTGCAAACTGCTGCCGGGATAAATCAGCAGGTGCCCGGCGGGCAGCTTCACCGCGTGCTCGCCGAAGGTGTCGCGGATCACCAGTTCGCCGCCGTCGTAGCTGGCCGGATCAGCCAGGAACAAGGTGGCGGAGATGTCGGTGCGCACCCGTTCGCGCACACCCTTGAGGCCGCGAATCGCATTGTCGATATGCCAGTCGAAGGCTTCGCCGCCGCTGTAGCGGTTGAACAGCGGCGGGTAGATTTTCTTCGGCAGGGCGGCGGACATGAACAGCGCGTTGTCCGACAGCCGCGACAGAATCTGCTCACCCAGGCGAATCGCTACCGGCGCGTCTTCCGACAGCTGCCGGTTGTTTTTCGCCATGGCCGAGCGTTGCCCGGCAGTGACCTTGCCGTCGACCCACGGTTGATCGAGCAGGGTGGCGACGGCCACCTCGACTTCTTCGGCACTCAACAGGCCGGGGATTTCGATCAGCACGGCTTAAAACTCATAGTCGACACTGGCGGTGAGCGTGCGCCCGGCGCCCGGAATGCCGTAGAGCTGGAAGCCGTCCAGGGACGCGCCGATCTGGCTGTAGTAGAACTTGTTAAACACGTTGTTCAGGTTGAGGTTGACCGTGGTTTGCCTGGTCACTTTGTATTGCGCAGCCACGTTGTTGAGCCAGTAGCCGGGGGCCTTTTCGTGGTCACGGGTGTAGATCGCGTACACGCCGGACGGGCCGGTGGCGTAGCTGCTGTTGTTGTTCAGGCCGCCGACGTATTTGTTGTCGCTGTAGCGGCGGCGTCCTACGTATTGCGCGCCGTAACTCAGGCTCAGGTCGTCGGTGACGGCGTAGGTGGTCCACAGGTTGGCGGTCAGGTCGGGAACGTTCTTGGCTTCCTCGCCTTTGTTGGCACCTTTGGTCTGGGTGCTTTTCAGCGCGGAGAACCCGCTGTACACCGTCCAGCGCGGGCTGATATTGCCTTGCAGGCCCAGTTCCACACCGTCTACGCGCTTGGCGGGGAGGGCGCGTACCGGAGCGCTTTCGCCGTCCTGGTATTCCCAGGAGTTGTCCAGTTCGGTGCGGAAGATCGCGGCGGTGACGTTCAGCAGGTCGTGGGCAATGTCCCACTTGGTGCCGATCTCGTAGGTCTTCGACTTGGCCGGGGTGTAGTTGCTGGTGCTCGCGGCGCCGTAGATCTGGTTGTTGGTCGACGCGCCCAGGGCTGACGGTTGTGCCGCTTCGCTGTAGGACACGTAGATGCTGCCGTTAGGCAACGGCTTGTACACCGCGCCGATCCGGCCGCTCACGGCACCGTCGGTGCTGTCGATGGACGCTTGGCCACGCTGGGTGGTTTTGGCCTGCCAGTTGTCGTAGCGCAGGGAGCCGAGCACTTGCCACTGTTCATTCAGGGTGACGGTATCGCCCAGGTAGATGCCGGCGTTGTCGATCACCGAGCGTGGCTGGCCTTCACCCTTGGTCACTTCGGTGCTGGCAAAGCTGTGGCTCGGGTCGTTCATGTCGAAGAACAGATCGCCGGCCGGCACTTCGGCGTTGCGTTTCAGGCCGCCGTAGGTCTCGTGATAGAACTCGAGCCCGCTGACCACCGCGTGTTCCAGCCCGCCGGTATTGAGCTTGAAGGCGAAGTCGGTCTGGTTGTCGAGGATGGTGTAGCGCGTCGACTGGCCGAAGTCGCTCCCTCGCAAAATACCGTAGGCGGTGTTACCGCTGTTGGCGTATCCCGGGTAGGCATTTACCGTGCTGCCGGGCACTTGGCTGATCGGTCCTACGCCGGTGTAGCCCAAGGTCGCACAGCGCGTGCCGGTGCAGGTTTTTTGGCCATTGCCGTTGGCGGCGAAGAAGCGCGCGGGCGAGAGCACCGCGAAGTTGTCGGTACGCTCCCACTTGGTCTGGTTCTTCAGGGTCGCTTCGTTCCAGTCGAAATCATGCTCGAAGCGGGTGGTCAGCGAAGTGGTTTTGGTCTGCTGGGTGTACAGGTGCGAGTCGCCATACCAGTTGGAGCGCTTGACTCCCGGCATGCGGTCGCCGTCGGTGCCGCGCTGGATCGGCACGCCGCCGTCCGGCGTGTTGTCGTCCTTCTGGTAGAAGGTGTCGATAAACAGGCGGGTGTCGGTGCCCAGGCCGAAGCCGAGGGAGGTCGCGATGCCCCAGCGGTCGTAGTCCACGTCGTCACGCTCGGCCACCTGGTTGTAGTGCTTCATCAGGTTGATGCGCAGGGCGCTGGTGTCATTCAGTTGTTGGTTGAAATCGCCGGTGAGGCGGCGGTAGCTGTCGGTGCCGATGCCGGCCGAGAGTTTGTTGGCATCCCCCAGGTGCGCCTCTTTACTCACCAGGTTGACGCTGCCGCCTACCGCGGAAACGCCGGATTCGATCGAGCCGGTGCCCTTGAACACTTCTGCCTGTTGCAGGTTGAAGGTGTCGGTGCGGGTCGATTGGCCGGCATCGCGCACACCGTCGACGGTCAGGCTCTGCTCCGAGGAAAACCCGCGAATCGAAAACAGGTCGCCCCAGCCCAGGTTGCCTTCGCCGGACATGAAGGTGATGCCCGGCACGTTGCGCAACACTTCCTGCAAGGTCTGCGCGTTTTGCTCCTTGAGCACTTGCTGCGGGACGATGGTTACGCTTTGCGGGGCATCAAGCAGCGGCTGGCTGATTTTTGCCGAGGTCACCCGGTCGACTTTAAAGGTGGAAGTGGCTTCACCGTCGATCTTGATTTCCGGCAGGTTCAGCACTGAATCATTCGACGCCGCCACCGGCGCATCGGCCCAGGCGGTGGGAGAAACGCTGCCGGCGGCAAGCAGGCCGAACATCGGCGCAAGGGTAGATTGCAGCGACAGGGCGCGCGGGGTAGGCAATGGCATTCGGAGTGACCTAGGCTAAATTACAATTAATCTCATTTAGATTCGGTAGTCTAAAGACCGATACCGGCCGCCATGCCGTGGCTTTGTAATGTGGATGCGTGATTACCGCTTCCCACAACATTCCATTACATTTGCGCGTACTCCTGGCTGAAGTTTCGGCTATCTCCTGCCTTTTGAGTTTCGGACGAATTGCCCCATGGCCAAGCAAGACCACCTGCTGATCGTTGATGACGACCCGCAAATCCGCCAATTGCTGTGCGACTACCTGAGTGACGCCGGCTTCCAGGTGTCCACCGCCGGCGACGGCAAGGAAATGCGCCGCCGCCTGGCGCTGAATGTCATCGACCTGATCGTCCTCGACCTGATGTTGCCCGGCGAAGACGGCCTGAGTTTGTGCCGCGAATTGCGCGTCAGCTCCAACACGCCGGTGATCATGCTCACCGCCAAGGGCACGCTGATCGACCGGATCGTCGGCCTGGAAATCGGCGCCGACGATTACCTGCCCAAGCCGTTCGACCCGCGGGAGTTGCTGGTGCGGATCAAGGTGGTGCTGCGCCGGGTGCAGAGTTTTCCGGACCGGGCGCGGCTCGATGAAGCACCGAGCATCAGCTTTGCTGGCTGGCAGCTGGACACCCGGGCCCGCCAATTGCTTTCGCCGGAAGGCGTGGTGGTCAGCCTCGGCAACTCCGATTACCGGGTGTTGCGCCTGTTGTTGCAGCATCCCAACCGGCCGCTGAGCCGCGACTTTTTGCTCAACCACGTGTTCGACAAAGACAGCACGCCGTTCGACCGCTCGATTGATGTGTGCGTCAGCCGACTGCGCTCGCAGTTGCCGGCCGGGTTGATCAAGACCGTGCGCAACGAGGGTTACATGCTCACCGCCGACGACGTGGCGCTGCAATCGTGAAACTGCTGCCGCGTTCGCTGTTCGGCCGGCTGGTGCTGATCCTGGTCAGCGGCATGCTCGCGGCCCAGGCCCTGACCAGCAGCATCTGGTACGACATGCGCCACGGCCAGGTGCTGGAAATCCCCAGCCGGCTGATCGCCACGCGGCTGGCGGACGTGGTGCGGCTGGTACACAGCGATCCGGCGCAGGCGGATCTGCTGATCAAGCTGCTCGATACGCCGCGCTTTCGCCTGACCCTGAGTGACCAGGCCAGTGATGTGACAAGCAGCATCAGCGACAGCGACCAGGCCACCGAGCGCTTGCTGAATAAAGTGCTCTCGGAGAAAACCGGCTACACCCAGAACCTGCATCTGTTGAGCCTCAAGTTGCTGGATGCCGAGGGCCAGCATGCCGGGCTGTCGACTCTGCTCAGCTCCAGGCCTGTGGTGGGGCAATTCCTGATTGACCTGCGTTTGCCGGACGGGCGCTGGCTGCAGGTGCAGGCCACCGAGGAACAAGGCTGGACCAGTACTTCGCCGATGGACTTGCTGTTCGATTACGTGATGCGCATTTATCTGCTGCGGGTATTGGTGCTGGTGATCATTGCCCTGGTGGCGGTGCGCCTGGCCATTCGCCCGCTCAACGCCCTGGCCAAGGCTGCCGAAGCCTTGGGCCGGGACATCCAGCGGCCACCGCTGGCCCTCGATGGGCCCACCGAAGTGCGCCGTGCCGCCCAGGCGTTCAACGCCATGCAGCAGCGGCTGATCGCCAATATCGCCGAGCGCACGCGCTTCCTGGCGGCGATTTCCCACGACCTGCGCTCGCCCATTACGCGCCTGCGGTTACGTACGGAAATGCTCGACGACAACCGCACCAAGGAACGTTTTCGCAGCGACCTGGAAGAAATGGAGCACATGGTTTCCAGCACCCTGGACTTCGTCAGCAGCGGCGAAATCAACGAGAAGCGCCAGAACATCGACATCAACGCCTTGCTGCAAAGCTTGCAGGCGGACCTGCAGGACGTGGGCGAGACGGTGACGATAGAAGGGCGAGCCAAACAGCCATTGCCGGGGTATGCCCGCAGTCTCAAGCGTTGCGTGCAGAACCTGCTGGAGAACGCGGTGCGTTATGGCTCCGAGGTGGTGGTGCGGGTAGAAGACAAGGCGGACAGCTTGAAGATTGTCATCAGCGACCGTGGGCCGGGGATTCCCCAGGAACAACTGGAACAGGTGATGGAGCCGTTTTACCGGGTGGAAGGCTCACGCAATGTGGAAACCGGTGGTTACGGGCTGGGGCTGAGTATCGCGCATACGATCGCCAGTGCCCATGACGGGCGGTTGAGCTTGAGCAATCGGGAGGGTGGGGGGTTGGAGGTGGTGGTGTTGTTTCAACGCAAATCGCAGCCTTGAAATGCAGACTAAATGTGGGAGCGGGCTTGCTCGCGAAAGCGGTGTATCAGTAACAGAGAGGTTGACTGACACTGCGCTTTCGCGAGCAAGCCCGCTCCCACATTTGGATGTGCAGTGTTTCGAGAATCGGGTTTCTTAACTCAAGCCCCGTGGCACTTCTTGAATTTCTTCTCGCTGCCGCACGGGCAAGGATCGTTACGACCCACGTCCTTCAACGTATTGCGCACCGGCTCCTGGTGAGCGTGGCCGCAGTTCGGGCCGTGGACATGGCCGTGGTCGTGATCATGATGATCGTGATCGTGGTTGCAGTCGGGACCATGGACATGGGGTTGCTGAGTCATCGATGTCGCTCCGGAATAAAATCGCCGGGGATTATCTCGCCATTGCGCAACACCTGCACGTCGTTCCCGATAAATAAACCGGTTTTCAACTCGCCTTCAAGACGATAGGGCACGGGATCGCGCGGATTTTTCAGCATGTCGACCACATCGCGGATCTGCGGCCACAGGTTGGTGCGCACCGATACCCGGAAAAAAGCGTGGCTGTGGGGTGGCACGGTCAGCCATTCGTTGGACTCGCCTTCGGTCAGCACCATCGTGCCGAGGCTGACCTTGTAAACCAGGCCGCGTACGGTCAGGTCGTTGTCGTCACGGTTATCCACGCGGAAATACAGCTTGAACTTCTGCTCCAGCAACTTGACCCGCACGGGGTCGACCTTGACCAGACGCACCTCGGGGGCGGGCGTATCGTCGGCGAACCACGACGCGCAGCCGGAGAGCCCCAGCATCAATGCCAGCAGAAGGCTGTAAGTCCTGAATACCCGCGCCTGAGAAACCATGCCGTTACTCCGTGTGAAGAGTCAGCATAGCAAGCGAGAGCCTGTCGGGTATCAATGAATGTCAGAGGTAGCCGGAACAGCACTTCTTGAATTTCTGCCCGCTGCCACACACGCAGGCGTCATTACGCCCGGCCTTCACGTCCACTGTCGGGTCGATAAAGTACCAGTGCTCATTGTTCTGTACGAAAGATGAGCGCTCGCGGTGGCTGTGTTCGCCGGTGCTGTCATGCCAGCGAGCGGTAAAGGTCACGAAGGCGTGTTCCGGCTGGCCGCCGAACACCTCGGAGCTTTCCACTGAAAGGCCCAGCCAGGTGCTTTGGGCGCTCCAGGCGCCGATGGCGGCCGTGTCCAGCCCGGCTTGCTGCGCAGGCAGGGTGGTTGCCACCAGGTAGTCCACCAGTCCCAACACGTAGGCGCTGTAGCGCGAACGCATCAGCGCTTCGGCGCAGGGGGCCGGGTGGCCGGCGTGATAATGACCGCAGCAGGCATCCAGCAGGTTGCCACTGCCGCAGGGGCAAATGGATGTACTCATCGGGTTACCACCAATACTTTCCAAAGTTTTGCGGGTTGGCCCAGAAGCGGGCGTTCAGCCAATCCGGCACCTGTTTATAGTCAAGCAGATCATAGGTAAACAGCGTCAAAACCTGATCGTCGCGCTGGAAACGCTCGCTGGCTTGCAGGGCCAGGGAGAAGAAATCGGTGTCTTTCCAGTGGCAGGCCTCCAGGTCCACCAGCACCGCAATGCGACTGGCATTGAGGTTGCGGATGCCCCCCAGCAGGGTCAGGCCCGCAGGTTTTGACAGGTGTTCCAGGCAACCGACCGCCAGTGCCAGGTCAAAACGCTGGGCCGCGAGGTCGGTGGGCAAGGGGCCGGGCTCGGCGAAGGACACCACGGTATCCGGGTGTGCTTCCTTAAAGGCATCCAGCGCCGGGAACTGGCTGGCGCCCAATAACAGCAGGCGTTTGGGCGCGTGAAGATCAAGCAGCGCAGCGAGCGCTTGCTGGGGTGTACGGGAAGAAATACCGGCAGTCATCGAAGATCCTCACATCAGGACCGTAGAGACTAGCCTGCCTGAGCGTGCGGGCCTAGAGCGGGCGGCGAGAATAAACCGCTCGGCCCAATGAATACTGGGGTGTGACACGCTGGCGCAGATGAAAAGAGCCGTCTTTACTCCACTCGTCGGCCCCCGCCGATCCCCTCAGGAGAAAGTCAGATGAGCATCATGCGGACAGCTCTACCCTTGGTTCTGCTAACCGGAGTATTGACAGGTTGCGCAGGCTTGCAAAAAACCGACTGGCCCACCTGTGCCGCCGTCGGCGGTGTGACAGGTGCTGCCATTGGTGCGACCCAAAGCTCGTCCTATGCAGGCTACGGCGCACTGCTGATTGGCGGCATGGCTGGCGCCTATTGCTGGGTGCATGGCGACGGTGACGAGGACGGCGATGGCGTACCGGACAGCCGCGACAAGTGCCCTGGCACGCCAAAAGGCGTGCAGGTCGACGCCAATGGCTGCCCTCCGGTGCCGGTAGCGGTGGTTCAAGAGGAAGTGGTGGTGGTCAAGGAAGAAACCATCGTGATTCGTGACGTGCACTTCGAGTTCGACTCCGCGAAGCTCACGGCTGCCGACAAAACCAAGCTCGACGTGATTGCCACCCGCCTGAAAAAAGAGGCCCCGAGTGCGCAGCTGCGCGTCAGCGGGCATACCGACAGTGTCGGTAAAGATGCCTACAACCAGAAACTCTCTGAACGACGCGCTCATTCGGTGACCGACTACCTGGTCAGTTCCGGCATCCCGCGCAGCAGTTTTGTCTCCGTGACCGGCGCCGGCGAAAGCCACCCCGTAGCCGATAACAAAACCGCTGATGGCCGCGCGCTGAACCGCCGCGTGGAAATTCAGATCAACCGCTGACCCCGCCTCAAGGCCCCTGTGGAATCCCCAGGGGCCCCTTCATCAATTTTTTAATCCTTCACTGGCACAACGCCTGTAGAAGTCGTTACTGTGCGCCCAAAGAATAATGTGCAAGGGGAGCGTGCGGGATGAAGGTGTTTTGGGGGCTGGGTAAATTATTGACGTTGCTGTTCTGGGGCGTGGTGGTGGTCAACCTGATCACACCGCTGATCAACCCGTTCCACCTGTTGGTCAACCTGGCCGGCAGCCTGTTGTTGCTGACCCATGTTCTGGAACTGCTGTTGTTCAACGGCAGTGTGAAAACCCGTGCCCATCCCTGGCGTGACCGCTTGCAGATCCTGCTGGTGGGTATGTTCCATGTGCAGAGCTTTTCGACGCCGACACCGGCTAATGATGTAAACAAGGAGGCCAATCATGCGTAAGGTTTTTCTGTTGGCCCTGCTGGTCAGCCCCATTGCCCTGGCCCAGAGCGTCAGCGTCGAGACCAACTCGTTGATGCGCCTGCCCAACAGCAGTGGTGTGTTGCAACTGGAGCGACTGGACGTGGCGGATTACGGCACCTTGCTGATTCCCGCCAATATCACCCAGGTGACGGTGGATGAACTGCACCTGGGCCGCGACGCGCGAATCGCCATCGTGCCCGGTAGCACCACGTTGCAACTGCAGGTGCGTCAGGCGCAGCTGGAGCAGGGCAGTCAGATCACCTCACGCGGCGCTCCCGGTACCCATGAGCGCCCGGCCAAGGCGGGGCGTGACCTGGTGTTGCGGATTAACTCGCTGACGGCCGATGAGCTGTCGGTGGATGCCCGCGGTGGCGCGGGTGCCCAGGGTTATGCCGGGCTGGATGGTGCCAACGGCGAAGACCCGGGCTGCACCTGGGGTTCGGCCGGGCGCGGTGCCAATGGCGACAACGGCGGCGACGGGCTGCCGGGCGCGGCGGGCGCGCAGGTCCGTGTGGAATTGCCGCAGGACTTCCCGGGCGAGAAGATCAAGGTCTGGGTGGACGGCGGAGCCGGTGGTTTGGCGGGCACGGCGGGCAAGCCGGGTAAAGGCGGGCAGTCCAAGGGGTGCCTGGTGTACCGCGCGGATGGCGGCGAAAAGGGCCGGGCCGGGCTGGAAGGGCAGCCGGGGCCAGCGGGGCCTGCGGGTGCTGTGACCATTCAGAGGCTCTGAGGCGACTGGCCTGACGCTTTCGCGAGCAAGCCCGCTCCCACATTTTAAACGCATTCCAAATGTGGGAGCGGGCTTGCTCGCGAAAGCGGTCTACTAGGCGCTTCAGAACATCGGCCGTGCCGAAGCAATCGCCACCAGCACCAACCCCACTATCAAGTTGATCCCCACCAATTTACGAATCTGCCCCAAGGCCGCAGCCCCGGCCGACCAATCCTCAGCCGCCACCGCCACGCGCAGCTCCGGCAACTTCAGCGCCTGAATCCGGATAAACAGCGCCGTCATCACCACATACAACCCCATCATGACCTGTACATAACTTGGCGCGGTCTCAAACCCGCTGAAGCGCAGTTGCAGCAGGCCGACACCGCTGATCGGCAACACCAGCACCGCCACCCAGACCCACACGAAAAAACGTTGAAACACATTTACCCAGAGTTTCAGCCGGGCCGGCCCGTCCAGCGCGGCCATGGCGGCGGGGCGCAGGATCATCCAGGCGAAAAACATACCGCCGACCCAGATCAGGGCGGCCAGTACATGCAGGGTGTAAGCGAAGCTAAAGACGGTCATTGGGGTACTCCGTTCTGCGCGGGATTAATTAGCGGGGTATGATAGCGGCCGATCCGAACCACTGAAAATTTATCCAGCGTTTTTTGCGCCCGACTATCCATGATCAGCACTGAACTCAAAACCACGATCCAGGGCGCCTACTCGCGTTTTCTCGAAGCCAAGAGCTTGAAACCGCGGTACGGCCAGCGCCTGATGATCGCCGAAGTCGCCAAGGTCCTCGGGGATATCGACACCGACGACGAAGGTCGGCGCAGTGGCGACCCCGCCGTGGTGGCCGTCGAGGCCGGCACCGGTACCGGTAAAACCGTGGCCTACAGCCTGGCGGCGATCCCCACCGCCAAGGCCGCCGGCAAGCGCCTGGTGATTGCCACCGCCACCGTCGCCCTGCAAGAGCAGATTGTCTACAAGGACCTGCCCGACCTGATGCGCAACAGCGGCCTGAATTTCACCTTCGCCCTGGCCAAGGGCCGTGGGCGCTATATGTGCCTGTCCAAGCTCGACGTGCTGTTGCAGGAAGGTCACGCGCAAACCGCCACGGCCTCGCTGTTCGAAGAAGAAGGCTTCAAGATCGAAGTCGATGAGGTCAGTCAGAAGCTGTTTACCAGCATGATCGAGAAACTGGCGGGCAATAAATGGGACGGCGACCGCGACAGCTGGCCCAATGCCCTGGAAGACGCCGACTGGGCACGCCTGACCACCGATCACAGCCAGTGCACCAACCGTCATTGCCCCAACTTCGGCCAGTGCGCCTTCTACAAGGCCCGGGAAGGCATGGGCAAGGTAGACGTTATTGTCACCAACCATGACATGGTCCTCGCCGACCTGGCCCTGGGGGGCGGCGCCGTGTTGCCCGACCCGCGCGACACACTCTACGTGTTCGACGAAGGCCATCACCTGCCCGACAAGGCCATCGGCCACTTTGCTCACTACACGCGGCTGCGCTCCACCGCCGACTGGCTGGAAACCACGGCCAAGAACCTCACCAAGTTGCTTGCCCAGCACCCGCTGCCGGGCGACCTGGGCAAGTTGATCGAGCAGGTGCCGGAGCTGGCGCGGGAGATCAAGACCCAGCAGCAATTCATGTTCAGCGCCTGCGAGCAGGTGGCAGACTTCAAGCCCGGCGAAGACGTGGAAGGCCGCGAACGGCCGCGCCATCGTTTCGTTGGCGGGCTGATCCCCGAGCACATGCGCGAAATGGGCGTCGAGCTGAAAAAGGGCTTTTCGCGCCTGACCGACTTGTTCACCCGTCTCACCGATTTGCTCAAGGAAGGCATGGATGGCGAGGTCAATATCGGCATCGCCAGCAATCAGGCTGAAGAATGGTACCCGCTGTTTGGCAGCCTGCTGTCCCGTTCCCAGGGCAACTGGGAGTTGTGGACCGCCTTTACCGTCGAAGACCCGGAAGACAACCCGCCCATGGCCCGTTGGCTGACCCTGTCGGAAAGCGGTGCGCTGTTCGATATCGAGGTCAACGCCAGCCCGATCCTGGCGGCGGAAATGCTCCGACGCAATCTGTGGAACGTGGCCTACGGTGCCTTGGTCACCTCGGCTACGCTGACGGCCCTGGGCACCTTCGACCGCTTCCGCATGCGCGCCGGGCTGCCGAAGAAGGCCGTCACCGCCGTGGTGCCCAGCCCGTTCCATCACGCCGACGCCGGTGTGCTGCGGGTACCGGACCTCAAGGCCGACCCACGGGATGCGCCGGCCCACACGGCGGCGATCATTCGTGACCTGCCCTCATTGGTAGAGGGTTCCCGGGGCACGCTGGTGTTGTTCTCGTCCCGCAAACAGATGCAGGACGTGTTCGACGGCCTCGACCGTGACTGGCGCAAGCAGGTGTTTATCCAGGGCAACCTGTCGAAACAGGAAACCCTGAACAAGCACAAGGCGCGGGTGGATGGCGGCGATTCCAGCGTGCTGTTCGGCCTCGCGAGTTTCGCCGAGGGTGTGGATTTGCCCGGTGCCTACTGCGAACACGTGGTGATCGCCAAGATCCCGTTCTCGGTGCCGGATGATCCGGTGGAAGCCGCGTTGGCCGAATGGATCGAAGCCCGGGGCGGCAATCCGTTCATGGAGATCTCGGTGCCGGACGCTTCCTTGAAACTGGTCCAGGCCTGCGGCCGCCTGCTGCGTACCGAAGAAGATCGCGGCACCATCACCTTGCTTGACCGGCGTCTGGTTACCCAGCGCTATGGGAAAGCTATCCTGAATGCTTTACCGCCGTTTCGGCGGGAAATTTCTTAAGGCCCAGTGGGCGAATTCGCCCACTTTGTGGTCTATCTCACCATCGCTTCACGTCATCAGGCCAGTCACCGGCCGTTTGGGAGAACCTTGTTCACATGATTCGCACGCTGCCCGCTGTTTTTGCCCTGTTGTTTGCCGCGCCATTGCTGGCTGCGCCTGCCGGGCAACAAACCTTGTTCAACTTTGTACGGCCCGCCGATGTGGTCAAGGTGGCGACCCAGGACGCCAGCCTGCCGCAATACAACGCCGAACAAACCGCTGAAGGCGAAGTACTGCGCCGTATCACCTTCAACCCGGCGGCCGAACCGAGCCTGGTGCTCAGCCCGCAGACCGGCGCCTGGGACTGGTCGCAATCCGGTGCCATGAGCCTGCGGATTCAAAGTGCGATGGACTGGGCGCTGACCCTGTACGTCAAGGTGCAGAGCAATGACGGCCGAACGCTGTTCAGCCGTATCGACCTGCCAGCCGGTCCCGCGCAAACGCTGTTGATTCCGCTGCAAGCCAACTCGCCCCTGAGCCAGGGGATGAAGGCCGGCCCGCCGATGCCGATCACTGTCGATGGCCAGCGCGTGCTGCTGGCCAGCAGCGAAGGGGAGATCGACCGCAGCCAGATCGTGTCGGTGACCCTGTCGATGATCAAGCCGAACGTTGCCCAAAGCATCTTGCTCGAACGCTTTGGCGTGCAGGACATCGCGCCGGTACTCAAGGCTACCTACAGCGATCTGGTGGACGCCTATGGGCAGTCCACCCGCGCCCGGTGGCCGGAGAAAGTCAGCAGCGACGAGCAGTTGAGGGCCGCAGCGGTCAAGGAACAGCAACAGCTCAAGGGCTGGCTGGCCGAGCGCGACAAGGCCTCCCTGGACAAATTCGGCGGCTGGAACAAGGGCCCGGCCTTTGACGCCAGCGGCTTTTTCCGCACCGAGAAGCGCGACGGGCGCTGGTACCTGGTGACACCGGAAGGCCATCCGTTCTACTCCCTGGGCGTCAACACCGTCGCCCCGGACAACAGCCAGACCTACGTGGCGGGCCGCGAATGGATGTTTGCCGCGCTGCCCAAGGCCGGCGAGCCTTTCGACAAATACTACGGCAGCGGTGACAGCCGCAGCGGCAATGGTGCCGATCAGGGGCGCAGCTTTAATGTCGGCCGCTGGTACGACTTCTATGGCGCCAACCTGCAGCGTACCTATGGCCAGCCGTGCGTGCCGCCGGCACCTTGTGCTCCGGAAGGTTTCGACCAGAAACGCTGGGTCAGCCACACCCTCGACCGCCTGCGGGCCTGGGGTTTCAATACTGTCGGCAACTGGAGTGCGCCGCAGCTGGCGACCGCCGACCGCGTGCCTTACACCTTGCCACTGTCGATCGTCGGTGATTACGCGAGCATCAGCACCGGCACCGATTGGTGGGGCGGCATGCCCGACCCGTTCGACCCGCGCTTCGCCATGGCCACCGAGCGTGCGGTGGCAATTGCCGCCCGTGACCATCGAGACGACCCGTGGCTGATCGGCTTCTTTGCCGACAACGAACTGGCCTGGGCCGGTCCCGGTGATGATGCGAAATCCCGCTACGCCCTGGCCTACGGCACCCTGCGCATGACCACCGACGTGCCGGCCAAGCGCGCGTTTCTCAAGCAATTGCGCGACAAGTACCGCAACCAGGAGGGGCTTTCCAGGGCCTGGGGCATCGAGCTGCCCGCCTGGGAACTGATGGAAGACCCAGGCTTTGTGCCGCCAATGCCAAGCCCGGAGCACCCGGAAATCGAAGCGGACTTCAAGTACTTCCAGAAGACCTTTGCCGACGCCTACTTCAAGACCATCTCCGATGCATTGAAATGGCATGCGCCCAACCAGCTGTTGCTGGGTGGCCGATACGCGGTCAGCACGCCGGAAGCGGTGGCGTCCTGCGCGCAATATTGCGATGTGCTGAGCTTCAACATGTACACCCTCAAGCCTCAGGACGGCTACGACTTTGCGGCCCTGCGGACGTTGGACAAGCCGGTGCTGATCACCGAATTCAACTTCGGCTCGGCGGACCGCGGCCCGTTCTGGGGCGGCGTGACGCAGTTGGCCCGGGAAGAGGACCGTGGGGTTGCCTACGCCAACTTCCTGAAGCAGGCCATGGCCGAGCCGTCGATTGTCGGCGTGCATTGGTTCCAGTACCTGGACCAGCCGGTTACCGGCCGTTTGCTTGACGGCGAAAACGGCCATTTCGGTCTGGTCGGCATCACCGATGTGCCGTTCCAAGGGTTTGTCGACAGTGTGCGCAAAAGTAACCTGGCTGCCGTCGATCAACTGGGCAAGGAAGCCGAAAAGGCCAAGGCTGCCGCAGCGGTCCACGCCGGTGAGGGCGGCAAGCCCGGGCGTGAAGGCAATGCAGCAGCGCCGGGTGCAGAGCATTCCGGCGGGCATTCCGGCAAAGGTCATTGATGGGGCTGATCGACGAGAGCGGGTTCACAAATCGCTCAATGGCTGGAACAATGTCGGCCACTTTCTGTAGTACTTTTCCAAGGGGGCTTAGGTGCAGATTCAGGGTCATTACGAGCTTCAATTCGAAGCGGTGCGTGAAGCCTTCGCCGCGCTGTTCGACGACCCTCAGGAACGTGGTGCCGCGCTGTGCATCCAGATTGGCGGCGAAACCGTCGTCGACTTGTGGGCCGGTACCGCCGACAAGGACGGTGCCGAGGCCTGGCACAGCGACACCATTGCCAATCTGTTCTCCTGCACCAAGACCTTTACGGCCGTCACGGCGCTGCAACTGGTGGCCGAAGGCAAGTTGCAGCTGGATGCGCCGGTCGCCAAGTACTGGCCGGAGTTTGCTGCCGCGGGCAAGGAAGCCATCACCCTGCGCCATCTGCTCTGTCACCAGGCCGGGTTGCCGGCCCTGCGTGAAACGCTGCCCGCCGAAGCCCTGTACGACTGGCAGATGATGGTCGACGCCCTCGCCGCCGAAGCGCCATGGTGGAAGCTCGGGGAAGGGCACGGTTATGCGGCGATTACCTATGGTTGGCTGGTGGGCGAGTTGCTGCGCCGCGCCGACGGTCGTGGGCCGGGCGAGTCCATCGTGGCCCGGGTTGCACGGCCACTGGGCCTGGATTTTCATGTGGGGTTGGCAGATGAAGAGTTTTATCGAGTTGCCCATATAGCCCGAGGCAAGGGCAATGTTGGCGATGAGGCGGCACAACGTTTACTTCAAGTAACGATGCGCGAGCCGACGGCGATGACTACCCGTGCATTTACCAATCCACCGTCTATTCTGACCAGCACTAATAAACCCGAATGGCGGCGTATGCAGCAGCCAGCGGCAAATGGTCACGGTAATGCGCGAAGTCTGGCGGGTTTTTATAGTGGGCTGCTCGACGGTAGTTTGCTGGAAGCCGATATGCTCGAAGAGTTGACCCGCGAACACAGTATCGGCCCGGATAAAACCTTATTGACACAAACCCGGTTCGGGCTGGGTTGCATGTTGGATCAACCGCACGTGCCAAACGCCACGTTCGGCCTTGGCCCACGGGCCTTTGGGCATCCCGGGGCCGGTGGTTCGGTGGGGTTTGCCGATCCGGAACATGATGTAGCCTTTGGTTTCGTGACCAATACATTGGGCCCCTATGTACTTATGGACCCGCGGGCGCAAAAGTTGGTAAGAATATTGGCCGGTTGTCTGTAAATAGCTTGCTGTCTTGCGTTTTTTTGTTACAAAGGCACATACAAAAAGACGCTAGGCAAAATGTTGTAACTTTAATGTTCCAAAAGCGTCTGTTTAACGGGTCATTCAGGCCCCTGGTTTTTTCTCATTTTGTGGATATCTCATGTTATCGAACAAGTCCTTGGCACTGGCGCTATGCCTCACTATTACTGGCTGTGCACAAACCCCACAAAATGATGCCGAGGGCGGGCATTGGTGGTCATTTGGCTCCGATAAGGCTGCTACCAAGGACGCAGTGAGCCAGGCCGACTCCAAACCGGATGCCAAGCCGGCGGTCGCGGCCAAGGCGCCAGCGCCGGTAGCACCGGCTGCTGCACCTGCACCGGTTGCGAAGGCGGATACCGGCTCCAGCTGGTGGCCGTTCTCGTCGAAAGCCGACGACGCCAAGGCAGACCTGAAGGCCGACCTCAAGGCGGCAACGCCTGCCTCCGGCGCCCCGGCTGATGCACCGGCCGCTGCACCTGCCGTTGCCAAGACGGATACCGATACCAAATGGTGGTGGCCGTTCGAAAGCAAGCCAAAGCCATTGGCCAAGGTCGACGTCGCCAACATCCCGATGCCTGATCCAAAAATCACCCAGGCCTGGCTGGACGACTACGAGCCACGCCTGCGTCTCGCGATCAAGGACAGCAACCTGCAACTGGAACGCCGTGACAACGTATTGGTGGTGATTGCCCCGGTTGATGGCTCCTACAACCCGAAACGCCCGGCGATGTTGCTGCCGGTGACCCTGGGTCCGTTCACCCGTGTTGCCAAGGCCGTTGAAGGCGATCCGAAGACCGCCGTACTGGTCCTGGGCCATGTAGATACCTCGGGTGCCGAGCCGGTGAGCCAGGCCCTGACCAAGGAACGTGCACAGTCCATCGCTTCGATCTTCAGCCTCAGCGGCCTGAAGCAGGACCGCCTGATGCTGCGTGGCATGGGCGACCTGATGCCGCGTGCCGCCAACGACAGCAACCAGGGCCGCGCCCTGAACCGTCGCATGGAAATCATGTTCACCCAGCGCACCACCATGCTGGCCTTGTTGAGCAAGTACAACTCGGCCAATCCGCCGAAGGCTGAAATGGTCGCTGTGCAGGACGTTCCTGCTCCAGCCGCTGCTCCGGTCAAAAAAGCTGCCGCTCCGGCGAAAAAAACCGTCGCCAAGAAAGCTGCCGCCAAGCCGGCTGCCAAAAAGGCCCCGGCCAAGCCTGCTGCTAAAAAGCCAGCACCTGCCAAGGCCGCCGCTCCAGCTGCTACCAACGACCAGGCGAAGAACTGATTATTTGAGCAAGAAGGATAAAGCCGCATGACCCAGGCACTGGCCGATATGCGCCGTGACTACACACGGGACGGTTTGAGCGAGGCCCAGGCCCCGGATGAACCGTTTGCCTTGTTCCACCAGTGGTTCGCCGACGCGGTGAAAACCGAACAGCCACCGGTGGAGGCCAATGCCATGACCCTGGCTACGGTGGACCAGGACGGTCGCCCGCACTGCCGGATCCTGCTGCTCAAAGGCCTGGATACACAGGGCTTTACCTTCTTCACCAATTATCAGAGCGCCAAGGGCGAACAACTCGCGGCGCGACCGTTTGCCGCCATGACCTTCTTCTGGCCGACCCTGGAGCGCCAGGTGCGCATCGAAGGTCGGGTGGTCAAGGTCTCGCCCGAGGAGTCGGATGCTTACTTCCGGGTCCGTCCCCTGGGTAGCCGCCTGGGTGCCTGGGCTTCACCGCAAAGCCGGGTAATCAGGGACCGCGAAGAGTTGCAGGCGCTGCTCAAGGCCACCGAACAACGCTTCAGCGATACCCAGCCTGATTGCCCCGAACACTGGGGTGGTTACCGCCTGCTGCCGGAGCGCATCGAGTTCTGGCAAGGCCGCGCGAGTCGTTTGCACGACCGCTTGAACTTCCGCTTGCAGGGGGCCGACTGGACCCGTGAGCGCCTGGCGCCCTGAGCCCACCTTTCGTCACCTCGCCTGAATGTAGCGCTGCACGCCGAAGTCTCTAGTCAGAGGCCTTGGATGGGTAGCGCTGCGCTGCGTTATGCGGCCGTTAGCTACAATGATGACAGCGTCCATCAAGATCCTGAGGGAGGTGGGAACGCTACCGTTCGTCGAGTTTTTCGGTACAGGTTCTCTGTACTAAGGCTGAATGAAAACAATTTTCTGCCCGGCATGCCGTGACAGGCGGCAAGCCACAGCGGTTTAATGGATACCTGTCCTTTGGAGTTGATGCTATGCGTAAGTCCGTTTTACTAGTTGCCTGCTTTACCACCCTGTCGCTGCTGCTGGGTGGCTGCGCCTCGAGTCTGACCGGCGACTCGTACTCCCGTGACGAAGCTCGTCGTGTACAGACTGTTCGCATGGGCACCATCGAATCCCTGCGTCCGGTGAAAATCGAAGGCACCAAGACCCCAATCGGCGGCGCTGCGGGCGCAGTCATCGGCGGCGTTGGCGGCAGCGCCATCGGCGGCGGCCGTGGCAGCATCGTGACCGCCGTTATCGGCGCAGTCGCCGGCGGCCTGCTGGGCTCGGCCACCGAGGAAGGCCTGACCCGCACCCAGGGTGTTGAAATCACAGTCCGCGAAGATGATGGCAGCATGCGCGCCTACGTCCAGGCGGTTCAAGAGAACGAAATCTTCCGCATCGGCGACCGCGTTCGCATCATGACGGTGGACGGAACCAGCCGCGTTACTCGCTAAGGGTAAGGTTGCAGGAAAAGAAAAACCCCAACCGGGTGGCCGGTTGGGGTTTTTTGTTGGGGTATATGTGGGATATCAGGTGAACATCTGAATGTCGTCAAGCGTGTCTTGTACGACTCCGCTCAGAGAAGGAGATTTCCTTTTTGCCTGTTGCAGTACGGGCGTAACTTTCGCCATGTCCAACTCGCCGAAACGGCGTGCAATGTGGCCTATCGCGATGATGGCAGCCGACGCGATGTCCTCGTTGTCATTGTTTGCGTACTTGAGACAGGTTTCTTGTGCCCAGATAGCATCTGTCTCGTTAAGGCCGATGGATATTAGAGCTTCTGTGACCTTGGTCAGGTCATTAGTGGCTATAAAGCTTATAGCTTCATCCTGACTTAAAGAAGGGTCGTGATAGCGCAAACTCATTTTTCGGCTCCCAGAATCTTTCCTTTTCGATCTGTTTTGTTCGCTTTTATTAAAGCATTTTTCATCTCTTGTCTTAGCTCACTCCACAGTCTCACATGACCGTGGTAAACGCCTTCTGAGGTGCGATCGATCACTACAAACTCTTTTGTGTGTGGGTCAATCCCTATGCGTCTACGTGAGTTTGGCGGATTCAGCTCTACCGAGTTATTAAGCGCATCCAGGCCGTTAGTCGGCTTTCTGCTTTTGACAGCGTTATCTTTTTTTCCGTGATAGGGGGCGTCCTCATACCTCAGGCTTACGACGATATACAGAGGTCGAATACCCGAACCCGCCGGAAACACCAGAATAAAATCCCTGTATTCCGGCGGATAGATCGGATCAACGATGATGTTGTCGGCCTTCTCGGTTGGCGGATACACCCAGATTTGCGGCGCCTGCGGTGCAGCCTCCAACGCAGGAATGCCGAGGGTGTCAGCGGGGTCGACAGCAGGCGTCCAGATCAGCTCGACGCCGTCGCCCAAGTCCGCGACCTGCTGCGTGCCGCGCTGGCCAAACTGCACGACATCAACCATTTCCCAGTCGCGATTTTTCCCGGTGTAGAAGGCGTATCCCTTGAGCGTGCCGTCAGCAAGTTGCTCGATATGCAGGCGGGCTCGGGTGCGTGCCCGTGGCATTGAGCGCAGTTGACGGTCGCTGTAAAGCGCACTATCGCCCAGGCTGGAGGGCCAGACGAGGGCTGCAACCCCAAGCATCAGTCCGGCCCCAGCTGTTCCAACACTCGCTGCGATGCTGGAGGCGCCACTAACCGCTGAGCCACCCAGTGCCAATGTCCCTAGCCCAGCCGGGAGTGCGCTGCCGCTGATCTTTTTGAGTGACAGCAGCCCCTCGATGTCCGTTTCACGACCACCCAGCAGAACGTGCTCGCCATAGTCTCCTATGGGGTCAAGCGGTACATAGCCGGATGGATTGTTGTAGTCGATGTGGGCGTCCGGCAGGTTGCAGGACTTGGCGAATACGCAGCCCGCGATGGGCAATGTTGCTGGCGGTCGCTCCACTTTGCGTCTGGCCTCGTAGACCTCCTGACGGGCAAGCATGGCTTCGTATGCTCGCTGCCTGGCCTCACGATCAGCCAGCTCGCGCTCGCTCATGTACTCGAGCCGACGGTAACCCCCCGTGCCGGTCCCGTAGCATCGCCAGACTTGGGGGATATCCTTGCTGTTTGCCATCGTGCCCTCCTGGCGTGTTGCATAACGACGTCCGGCGGCGGAGCCGGGAGCACGACGTTATTGCAAGCCGCGGAGGGGGGATGTAGGACGCTTCTGTGAGATGGCGCCGAATGGGCCGAGAGGAGACTGGAGCCGGCAAGCCGGCTCCAAAAGTGATTAGACCTGAGCGAGTGCCTGCTTGCGACTGGCCATCGCCGTTACTGCATACCCGATCAGCGCCGCCAGTATCGACCCGGTCAGGATGCCCATCCGGTCCATACCCGCGTATTCACTGCTGCCCGGCAAAAACGCCAGGGAGCCGACAAACAGGCTCATGGTGAAGCCGATGCCGCACAGGACCGCCACGCCCAGTACCTGGCCCCAGTTGGCGCCGGCGGGCAGTGCGGCAAGGCCGGTTTTTACCATGACCCAGGTGAAGCCCAGTACGCCAACGGTCTTGCCCAGCAGCAGGCCGGCGGCGATGCCCATTGGCACGTGGTGGGTGAAGCTTTCCAGGTTGACGCCCACCAGCGAGACGCCGGCATTGGCAAAGGCAAACAGCGGCAGGATCGCGTAGGCCACCCAGGGATGCAGGGCGTGTTCCAGGGTCAGCAGCGGCGATGGTTCGGCGTTTTTGGTGCGCAGCGGGATGCAGAACGCCAATGTCACGCCCGCCAGGGTGGCGTGTACGCCGCTCTTGAGCACGCAGACCCACAGGATCAGCCCGACAATCATGTAGGGCCCCAGCTTGACGACACCCAGCCGGTTCATCGCAATCAAGGCGATCAGGCATGCCGCTGCGCCGGCCAATGACGCCCCGGACAGGTCGGTGGAGTAGAAGATGGCGATCACGATGATTGCGCCAAGGTCGTCGATGATGGCCAGGGTCATCAGGAACAGCTTCAGCGAAACCGGCACGCGCTTGCCCAGCAGGGCCAATACGCCCAGGGCGAAGGCAATGTCGGTGGCCATGGGGATTGCCCAGCCACCCAGGGCGGCCGGGTTGTCCTTGTTCAGCGCCCAATAGATCAGCGCCGGCACGACCATGCCGCCGATGGCTGCCGCTCCCGGCAGTACTACTTGCGAAGGCTTGGACAGTTGGCCGTCGAGCAACTCGCGTTTGACCTCAAGGCCGATCAGCAGGAAGAACAGGGCCATCAGGCCGTCGTTGATCCACAGCAGCGCCGGCTTGGCGATTTTCAGGGCGCCGATTTGTGCGACCACCGGCACGTCGAGAAAACTCGCGTAGAGGTGCGACAGCGGTGAGTTGTTGATGATCAGCGCCAAAGCGGCAGCAGCGATCAGGAGCAGACCGCTGGCGGCTTCCAGCTGGAAGAAACGGGTGAAAGTGCTACGCAGAGGCAAGGGATGCTCTCCAATCAAAGTTCAATAGGTGGGTACCCTAACCCGTACCGTTAGTTGTTAAAACAAAAGTTATATTCTTATTTGTTATAAGGAATCGGTCTGATCACTTGCGCGCCAGACCCCGAAAATTGTGTGTCCAATTGAGTCATGACTGTATCTGTGTGGAGTGTAGGAAACATCCTAAGATCAGGTCTGAAATCCTTAGAGAAACCGATCATGAGCGACAACCGCCAATGGGCCCGCGAAGCCATTCGCATTATTGAAGCGGACTTCCAGCGTAGCGCCGACACCCACCTGATCCCCTTGCCAATGCAGGGTTTGCCAGGTATCGAGTTGTATTTCAAGGATGAGTCCAGCCATCCCACCGGCAGCCTGAAACATCGGTTGGCGCGTTCGTTGTTCCTCTATGCGTTGTGCAACGGCTGGCTCAAGCCCGGTGCACCGGTGATCGAAGCCTCCAGCGGTTCCACGGCGATTTCCGAGGCGTACTTCGCCAGGCTGTTGGGCTTGCCGTTTATTGCGGTGATGCCGGCCACCACTTCCCAGGAAAAGATTGCGCAGATCGCGTTCTATGGGGGCAAGAGCCATCTGGTGCAGGATCCGACGCAGATCTACGCCGAATCCGAGCGCCTGGCGCAGGAAAGCGGTGGTCATTTCATGGACCAGTTCACCTATGCCGAACGTGCCACTGACTGGCGCGCGAACAACAACATCGCTGAATCGATCTTCCAGCAACTGCGCTTTGAGCGTTATCCGGAGCCGAGTTGGCTGATTTCCAGCCCCGGCACGGGTGGCACCACGGCGACGTTGGGGCGTTATGTGCGTTATCGCCAGCACTGCACCCGAGTGTTGTGCGCGGACGCGGAGCGTTCGGTGTTTTTCGACTACTACCTGAGCGGCGACGCCAGCCTGCGCCTGGACTGTGGCTCGCGCATCGAAGGCATTGGCCGGCCACGGGTTGAGGCGTCGTTCCTGCCGAAAGTGATTGATGCGATGGTCAAGGTGCCGGATGCGCTGTCCCTGGCGGCCATGCATTACCTGGCGCAGCGCTTGGGGCGGCGAGTAGGCGGCTCAAGTGGCACCAACCTGATCGGTGCATTGATCGCGGCGCAGCAGATGAAGGCGGCAGGGGAGTCGGGCTCGATCGTGGCGATCTTGTGCGACGGCGGTGAGCGCTATGCCACGACCTATTACGATCAGGCCTGGCTGGCAGGGCAGGGGTATGAGTTGGAGGGTTTGATTGCGGCCGTTGCGGCGAGTGTCGAGCGGGGGCAACCGTTGCCGGAAAGCATCCTGCGCGCCAATATTTGAAACACCGCATTACCAATGTGGGAGCGGGCTTGCTCGCGAATGCGGTGGATCAGCCAATACATGATTCGGCTGATCCACCGCATTCGCGAGCAAGCCCGCTCCCACATTTGATCTGCTGCGTTTTCAGCGCAGTGGTTAAGCCTCCAGGCCCAACATATCCCGCGCCAGCGCCTCGGCAATCCGAATCCCGTCGACACCCGCCGACAAAATCCCACCGGCATAACCGGCACCTTCGCCCGCCGGGAACAGGCCTTTCACGTTCAGGCTCTGCATCGACTCGTTACGGGTAATCCGCAGCGGCGAAGAAGTGCGGGTCTCGATCCCGGTAAGGACCGCGTCGTGCAGCGAGTAGCCCTTGATCTGCTTCTCGAACGCCGGCAACGCTTCGCGGATGGCTTCGATGGCAAACTCCGGCAACGCCAGCGCCAGGTCACCCAGGGCTACGCCGGGCTTGTAGGATGGCTCCACGGTACCGATGGCGGTGGACGGCTTGCCGGCGATGAAATCACCCACCAGCTGCGCCGGTGCTTCGTAGTTGCTGCCGCCGAGGATGAACGCGTGGGATTCCAGGCGTTCCTGCAACTCGATCCCGGCCAGCGGGCCGCCCGGGTAATCCACTTCCGGGGTGATGCCCACCACGATCCCGGAGTTGGCGTTGCGTTCGTTACGGGAGTACTGGCTCATGCCGTTGGTTACTACGCGGTTCGGCTCTGATGTCGCCGCGACCACGGTACCGCCCGGGCACATGCAGAAGCTGTACACCGAACGGCCGTTCTTGGCGTGGTGCACCAGTTTGTAATCGGCGGCCCCGAGTTTCGGGTGGCCGGCGTACTTGCCCAGGCGTGCAGCGTCGATCAGCGACTGCGGGTGTTCGATACGGAAACCCACCGAGAACGGCTTGGCTTCCATGTACACGCCACGACCATGCAGCATGCGGAAGGTATCGCGGGCGCTGTGGCCGAGGGCCAGGATTACGTGCTTGGACAGGATCTGCTCGCCGCCATCCACCACCACGCCATTCAACTGGCCGTCTTCGATCAGCACGTCGGTGACCCGCTGCTCGAAGCGCACTTCACCGCCCAGGGCGATGATCTGCTGGCGCATGTTTTCCACGACGCCGGTCAGGCGAAACGTACCGATGTGCGGCTTGCTGACGTAGAGGATTTCGTCTGGCGCACCGGCCTTGACGAACTCGTGCAGCACCTTGCGACCGTGGAATTTCGGATCCTTGATCTGGCTGTAGAGCTTGCCGTCGGAGAAGGTCCCGGCGCCGCCTTCACCGAACTGCACGTTGGATTCCGGGTTCAGCACATTCTTGCGCCACAGGCCCCAGGTATCCTTGGTGCGTTGGCGCACTTCGCGGCCGCGCTCGAGGATGATCGGCTTGAAGCCCATCTGTGCCAGCAACAGCCCGGCGAAGATCCCGCACGGGCCAAAACCGACGACGATCGGCCGCTCGGTCATGCCTTCCGGCGCATGGCCCACGACCTTGTAGCTGATGTCCGGCGCCGGGTTGACGTTGCGGTCGTCGGCGAACTTGAGCAGCAGGGCCGCCTCGCCTTTGACTTCCAGGTCGATGGTGTAGATGAAGCACAGCTCCGACGATTTCTTGCGGGCGTCGTAGCTGCGTTTGAACAGGGTGAAATCGAGCAGGTCATCACTGGCGATGCCCAGGCGTTGCACAATGGCAGGCCGCAGGTCTTCTTCGGGATGGTCGATGGGCAGCTTGAGTTCGGTGATTCGTAACATGACAGGAATCCGGTAGGCGGCGGGCAAAGAGGCCGGCTGTTTTGCAAACCGGCGATTATAAGCCCCAACAGCGGTTTCCCGTCATGCTAAAACAGCGCAGGGCGCAATCAGTCGTCTCGCGAACCGCCGAACGACGCGCAACCGCGTTGCACCTGGCCGTTGACCCGAAGCTCAGCGGACATGTGCTGCAGGCTGCCGCTGGCGCTGTCGACACAGCGTTGCGGGGCCACCCAGAGTTCGATGTGCTGGTTATTCGCTTCGGTCATCAGGTTGAACCGTCCGTCGCCCGATTGCTCTTCCACATACGGCACGGCCAATGGTGGCTGGCCTTCGCGTTCCAGCACCATGCCCTTGGCGGTGACATTCATCGCCCAGGCCGGCTTGTGGCCGTTGGCCCGCAGGATCATGCGCTTGAAATCCGGGTCATCGCAGGCCGAGGTCGAGCGCTCGACGCGATACACCTGTTGCAGGTCCACCGTGCCCTGGGTGCCGCTGGCGACGCCGGAGAACTTGCCACGCAGGTCGGCAAACAGTGCGCCTTGCTGGCCGGCCAGGGAGGCGGCCTCCTGCAGGATGCTGGTGCCACCGGTGTCGTTGACCACGTAGTTGCGTTTGTCGTTGCAGGGCTGGAACAGCAGTTTGTCACCCTGCGCCGTCAACTCGCCCTGCATGCGGGTCATCCCGGCGAGAGAGGGCTTGGCCGGCTCGTTATCGAACATCTGGCAGGCGGCGAACAGGGGCAACAGGGCAAACAAGGCTAGGGTACGGGCGGCACGCATTATCGGGTCTCCTGATAAGTGCCGCCACGTTACGCAGGCTGGCGGTGCATCACAAGCCCGGGACACAGGTTGAATAAGGTGTGCCGGGGGCGATCATCCCTGCTGGGACTTTTCCTATAGAGGGATGTGAACGGTCATGGGAACGTCTTTCTCTTTTATTCGGAAAGCCGCGATGACTATTCGATGGAATCTGTGGGGGCTGTTACTGGTGACGGGTTCTGCACTGGGCAGTGAACCGGCGCGGCTGGAGTACTCCTCTGCCACTGACTTTACCGAGATCTCGATCACCGTGAAGAGGACGCCTGACAGTAGCCCGGACTTTATTTCGGTCAATGTCACGCTGAGCCCGGAGGCCAGGGCCCGCACGGCTGCAATTACTTTACTGGCTTACAACAAGCAGGTTTCGACATACGTAGACGGCTACAACGTGAGTGATGGCGCCACTGTCATGGGTGTGCTGAACACACGAGAAATACAGTTTTCCGTCCCCCAGGACATGCTCCGTAAATGGATGCCCTGGGTTCAACGGTGACGGCTTTTCAGGCTGGTCAACCAACGATAAACGTCTGCCCGGTCTGCAAGCCTTCCACGCTTTTCGCGTAGGCCAGCGCCACGTCTGCACCCGGAGCCGGTTTGTACCCACGGAAGTACGGCGCGTAGCTGCCCATGGCTTCCAGCAGGACGGTAGGGCTGACCGAGTTGATGCGCAGGCCGCGGGGCAGTTCGATCGCAGCGGCTTTCACGAATGCATCCAGCGCGCCGTTGACCAGGGCAGCCGAAGCACCGGTGCGAATCGGATCGCGGTTGAGAATGCCGCTGGTGAAGGTGAACGACGCGCCGTCATTGGCGAACTCGCGGCCAATCAGCAGCAGGTTGACCTGGCCCATCAGCTTGTCTTGCAGGCCCAGGTCAAAATCGGTTTCGCTCATGTCGCCCAGGGGCACGAAGTTGACGCTGCCGGCGGCGCAGATCAGTGCGTCGAATTTGCCGGTCTGTTCGAACAGTTTGCGGATCGAGGCGCTGTCGCTGATATCGACCTGGAAGTCGCCACTTTTGCGACCGATGCTGATCACTTCATGCCGTTGGGACAGTTCTGCCTTCACCGCCGAACCCACGGTACCGCTTGCGCCAATCAACAGGATTTTCATCGTGCCTTCCTCCAGATGTTTAGGTGAGGTTTCAGTCTAGAGTGATTTTTTGCGCGGATAAGTGCACTAATAGGCAACCTTTGGTTTTCAATTGGAAACAATCCATGAGCGAAATGGATGACCTCGCCGCGTTTGCCGTGTTGATCGAAGCCGGCAGCTTTACCTTGGCGGCCCAGCAACTGGGCTGCAGCAAAGGGCAACTGTCCAAGCGCATCAGCCAGTTGGAAGCGCAGTTTTCGGTGGTGTTGTTGCATCGCACCACCCGCCGCCTGAGCCTGACGGCGGCGGGTGCGGCGCTGTTGCCGCAAGCCCAGGCGTTGGTGGTCCAGGTGGAGCGGGCACGTCAGGCATTGGCCAGGCTCAAGGATGATCTCGTCGGCCCGGTGCGTATGACGGTTCCGGTGTCCCTGGGCGAAACCTTCTTCGACGGTCTGTTGCTGGAGTTTTCCCGGGAGTACCCACAGGTGCAGATCGAGTTGGAACTCAACAACCAGTACCGGGACCTGGCGCGGGATGGCTTCGACCTGGCGGTACGTTCGGAGGTCGCCAACGACGAGCGTCTGGTCGCCAAGCCGTTGCTCGCCTGGCACGAGATGACCTGCGCCAGCCCGGCTTACCTGGAACAGCACGGCGAGCCGCTGACGCCGGCGGAACTGGTGGGCCACAACTGCTTGCTGAACAGCCACTACAGTGGTCGTGAAGAGTGGCTGTATCACCAGCAGCATGAGCTGCTGCGGGTTCGGGTATCCGGGACCTTTGCCTCCAACCATTACAACTTGTTGAAGAAGGCTGCACTGGTGGGGGCGGGCATCGCGCGCTTGCCGTCCTACGTGCTGCACGCGGAATTGGCTGACGGTCGCCTGCGCTGGCTCCTGCGGGATTATCAGACCCGCAGCATGCCGATGTACCTGGTCCATCCGTATCAGGGCGGCCTGCCGCGCCGCACCCAGGTACTCGCAGATTATCTGGTGGGCTGGTTCAAGCGCAGCGGCGAAGCCCTCGATCGCCTTTAGCGGTAGCGTCGCGCAATCAGGTGATCAATCGAGAAGCTGCCCGGCCCCTTGGCCATCAACAGCAGCAGCAATGCGATCCAGGTGCCGTGGGTCGGGTAGGCGTCCGGGTAGACGAAAAGCTGGATGGTCAGGGTCATGCCCAGCAGCGCCAGCGCCGAGAATCGCGTGGCAAACCCCACGAGGATCAGCACCGGGAAAAAATGCTCGGCGAACGCAGCCATGTGCGCCGCCACTTCCGCAGACAGCAGCGGCACGTGGTATTCGCTGCGAAACAGCGGCAGGGTGGACGGCGCCAAGTGCGGCCAGCCCAGTTGGAACGTGCCGCCGATCAGGTCCACGGCGAAGCCTTCGACCTTGGTCTGTCCGGATTTCCAGAACACCGCCGCGATAGAGAAGCGTGCGACAAAGGCGATCAGGCTGTAGGGTATTTTCTCGAAGCACTGGATGATCCGTTGGATCAGCCCGGGAGCGGTGGTGTTCATGGCGATACCTTGGGTTCTGTGTGCAAGTGGGTGATGGCGCCGTGACCGATCAGCAGGGCCAGGCATTGGTGCAGGTCAAATTCGGCGGCCGCATCGAGGGCGTAGGCCACGGCCATTTCCAATGGCCAACCGTTGTTCAGGCTGTTGATAAACGTCGCTGAGCCGCTGTCGATGTGAAATACCTGCACGTGCAGGCCATTGCGTAGCACCAGCGTGCTTTGGGCATGGAAGGGGTCGAGGGTGGCGAGGGATTCGCCGGTCTGATGCGCCGCCCATAAAGCCACCACGGCGTAGGCCGAGTTCAGGGTGGCCAGGGATGGATGCAGTTGCAGGCGCAGTTCGCCCAGGTCCGACTGTTGTTGCAGGGTGGCGATGACCTCCTGTTGATCCAGTGGCTGTGCGTCTGCCGCGTGGTAGGCCCTCACCCGCAATCGCTCCAGGCGCGCCACATCAGCCAGGTAAGGCACGCTGGCGGCGGGCGCGAAGCCCTGGATAAAGTCCGCCAGGTCGCTGCCGTACTCATTGATCAGAGGGCTTGTCGGCGGGAAACCCTGGACATACACACCGGCCATCGCCCGAAAAAACTCATCGCCCACCAGTTGCAGGGTGACCGGGTAGCCGGCGGCCAGCGCGTTGATCAGCGAGCTATGGACATTGTTGCGATACACCGCAAAACGACCGGCCGGATCGGCGCCGTTGCGGCTGAACAAGCCTTGCGGGCAGTTTTCCTCGGGGGACAGCAGGGCGCGGCTAAAGACGTCCTGGCGGCTCATGCACGCACCTCCAGCAGAAACCGGTCGGCCTCGCGTGCTTCAGCGTGCAGCACGCTGAACGCCGGCACCTGGTTGTCGCGCTCGATCAGCGTGGCGACCGGCCCGGTGCGGCTGAGCACGTGCTGGTAGAGCTGCCATACCGCGTTGTCGATGGGGGCGCCGTGATCGTCAATCAGCAAACGGTCGCCGAGGCTGTCGGTGTCTTCGGCAAACCCTGCCAGGTGAATCTCGCCCACGGCGTGCAGCGGCAAGGCCTCGATGTACTTCAGCGGGTCTTGCTGATGGTTGATGCACGACACATACACATTGTTCACGTCCAGCAGCAGCCCGCAGCCGGTGCGGCGAATCGCTTCGCTGATGAAGTCGGTCTCTTCCAGGGTGGAGCACTGGAATTGCAGATAGGTCGACGGGTTCTCCAGCAGCATGGTCCGCTGCAGGCGGGTTTGTACCTGGTCGATGTGTTCGCACACCCGCTTCAGGGTTTCATCGTCATACGCCAGCGGCAGCAAATCATTGAGAAACACCGGGCCGTGGCTGGACCAGGCCAGGTGTTCGGAAAAGGAGTGGGGTTGATAGCGTTCGATCAGCGTGGCCAAGCGCGCCAGGTGCTCGTCGTTCAGCGGACCTTCGCCGCCAATGGACAGGCCTACACCGTGCAGCGACAGCGGGTACTGTTCGCGGATCAAGCCCAGGTAGTGATGGAAAGGCCCGCCGGCCACCATGTAGTTTTCGGCGTGGACTTCAAAAAAACCGATATCGGGGGACGTCTCGAGCACTTCACTGAAGTGCTCGTTCTTGAGCCCCAGCCCGGCCCGAGGGGGGAGGCCGGGCGCCTGAGCCTGGGAGATGGAGTGGGTGAATGAGAGCGTCATCGTCAGTACTCAGGCTGTGCAGGGTTTCAGGACTTGGCGGTGAAGGCAGCTTCCTGGCCGAAGCCGGTTGGCGAGGTGGTGCTTGGGGTTTTCAGGCAGGTACCGGCCGGGACCAGTTTCCAGGCGTTGGCCTGATCCTTGACCTTCGAGGTGCCCGCGCAGGAAGTGCCCGCGCCTGCAGCGCAATCGTTCTTGCCGGCTTCGGCTACACCGAAGCATTTCTGCATGTCATCGGCGGCGTGGGCGGTGGTGGTCAGGGCGGACAGGCTCAGGGCCGAACCCAGGGCCAGGACGAGGGTGGCGGCGGACAGCGAGCGGGTTTTGGTAGTCATGGTGTATCTCCAGCAGTGGGTTGAGTTGGCAAGCATGTTCGCCTGCTTACACCACTAGAGAAAGGGGGAAGGGATTCGTTACAAAGCCGGGGAAAATAATTTCAGGTTTCGCCAAAGTCTTTGGTTCACACCAAACAAATGTGGGAGCGGGCTTGCTCGCGAAGGCAGTGGGTCAGTCACCAAACAAGTTGGCTGATCCACCGCCTTCGCGAGCAAGCCCGCTCCCACAAAAGCCCGCTCATACATTGACCAGATGGGCATCAACCGCCCAGATAAGCCTCACGTACTTTCGGATCGGTCAGCAGTTGTTCGCCGCTGCCCTGCATCACCACTCGGCCGTTTTCCAGCACGTAGGCGCGGTCGGCAATCTTCAGCGCCTGGTTGGCGTTCTGCTCCACCAGGAACACCGTCACACCGTCCTTGCGCAGCTGTTCGATGATGTCGAAGATCTGCTGGATGATGATCGGCGCCAACCCCAGGGACGGTTCGTCCAGCAACAACAGCTTGGGCTTGCTCATCAGCGCGCGGCCGATGGCGAGCATTTGCTGTTCGCCGCCGGACATGGTGCCGCCGCGCTGGCTGAAGCGTTCCTTGAGCCGCGGGAACAGGTGCAGCACCTTGTCCATCTGCTCCTGGTAATCGCCCTTGTCGGTGAAGAACCCGCCCATGGCGAGGTTCTCTTCCACGGTCAGGCGGGCAAATACCCGGCGGCCTTCCGGAACCACGGCAATGCTCTTGCGCATGATCTCGGAGGAGGCCTGGCCCACCAGCTCCTCACCCATGTAGCGGATGCTGCCGCTGTGAGCCTGGGGCGAACCGCACAGGGTCATCAGCAGCGTGGATTTACCGGCACCGTTGGCGCCGATCAGGGTAACGATTTCGCCCTGGCGCACTTCCACGTTGACGCTGTGCAGCGCCTGGATCTTGCCGTAGAAAGTGGAAACGTTTTCGAATTGCAGCATTTTACGCTTCCCCCAAATAGGCTTTGATCACTTCCGGGTTGTCGCGGATCTGCTCCGGCGTACCGTCGGCCAGTGGCGTGCCCTGGTTGATCACGACGATATGGTCGGAAATGCTCATGACCAGTTTCATGTCGTGTTCGATCAGCAGCACGGTGGCGTTGTTTTCTTCACGCAGCACACTGATCAGCGCCTTGAGGTCTTCTGTTTCCTTCGGGTTCAAGCCGGCGGCCGGTTCGTCGAGCATGAGGATCCGCGGGCGGGTCATCATGCAGCGGGCGATTTCCAGGCGCCGTTGCTGACCGTAGGCCAGGGTGCCGGCAGGACGGTTGGCAAACTCGGTGAGGTTGACCTTGTCCAGCCAGTACGCTGCATATTCCATGGCCTCGCGCTCGCTCTTGCGGAACGACGGCGTCTTGAACAGGCCGGCAAAGAAGTTGGTGTTCAGGTGGCGATGCTGGGCGATCAACAGGTTCTCGACCGCCGTCATGTCCTTGAACAACCGCACGTTCTGGAAGGTCCGCACCACGCCCTTGCGGGCGATCTCGTGGCCGGCCAGGCCCTGGATCGGCTGGCCGTCCAGCAGGATGGTGCCGCCAGCCGGCTTGTAGAAGCCGGTCAGGCAGTTGAACACCGTGGTCTTGCCGGCGCCGTTGGGGCCGATCAGGGCCACGACTTGTTTCTCTTGCACGGTCAGGGCCACGCCGTTGACCGCCAGCAAACCGCCGAAGCGCATGCTCAAGTTTTCGACTTTCAGGATCTCGCGGCTCATTTGCGCAGCTCCATGTGGGGACGTTGCATGGGCAGCAGGCCTTGAGGTCGCCAGATCATCATCAGCACCATCATGGCGCCGAACATCAACATGCGGTATTCGCTGAATTCACGCATCATTTCCGGCAGCAGGATCATCACGATCGCCGCGAGGATCACGCCGAGCTGCGAGCCCATGCCGCCCAGTACCACGATGGCGAGGATGATTGCCGACTCGATGAAGGTGAACGACTCCGGGGTCACCAGGCCTTGGCGCGCGGCGAAGAAGCTGCCGGCGAAACCGGCGAAGGTGGCCCCTAGGGTGAATGCCGAAAGCTTGATGACGGTCGGGTTCATGCCTAGTGCACGGCAGGCGATTTCATCTTCGCGCAACGCTTCCCACGCGCGACCGATCGGCATGCGCAGCAGGCGGTTGATCACGAACAGCGCCGCCAGTGCCAGCAGCAGGGCCACCAGGTACAGGAACACCACTTTGCTCACCGGGTTGTAGTCGATCCCGAAGTACTCGTGGAACGTCTGCATGCCTTCGGCCGCGGTGCGGTCGAACGTCAGCCCGAAGAACGTCGGCTTGGGAATGCTGCTGATGCCGTTGGGGCCGCCGGTGATATCGGTGAGGTTACGCAGGAACAGACGGATGATTTCACCGAAGCCCAGGGTCACGATCGCCAGGTAGTCACCGCGCAAGCGCAGTACCGGGAAGCCCAGCAGGAAGCCAAATGTGGCCGCCGCCATGCCGGCCAGTGGAAGGCAGATCCAGAAGCCCCAGCCCAGGTAATGCGAGAGCAGCGCGTAGGTGTAGGCACCCACCGCGTAGAAGCCCACATAGCCCAGGTCGAGCAGGCCGGCGAGACCCACCACGATGTTCAGGCCCAGGCCCAGCAACACGTAGATCAGGATCAGCGTCGCGATATCCACCGCACCACGGGAGCCGAAGAACGGCCAGATCAACGCGGCCACGATCAGGCCGATGATGATGTAGCGCTGGGTGCGCGGCAGGGTCAGGAACTGGCTGACCTTGGGCGATACCAACGGGCCACGGTTGGACTTGAGGAGTGCCCCGACCTGCTGAGTGAACAGCACGCGCAGGAACATCAACACCGAGCACAGGGCAATGATGGTCAACGTCACGGGACCGGTGCCATGCACTTCAAGGTTGATCCCGACAATGCTCAACTTGAGCCCGAGTACCGGGAAGGCCACGGCCCAGACCAGCAAGGCGCTGAAAAACGCCGATTTAAGATATCTGCTCATACTTTCTCAACCTCCGGACGGCCCAGAATGCCGGTCGGCCGGAACAACAGCACCAGAACCAATAGACCGAATGCCACCACGTCCTTGTACTGGTCACCGAATACGTCGGCGCCAAAGGCTTCAGCCACCCCCAGCACCAGCCCGCCGAGCATCGCACCCGGAATGCTGCCGATGCCGCCCAATACCGCTGCGGTGAAGGCCTTGAGGCCCACCAGGAAACCGGCGTTGGGGTTGATCACGCCGTACTGCATGCTCAGCAATACGGCAGCGATGGCCGCCAGTGCGGCACCGATGACGAAGGTCAGGGCGATGATGTTGTTGGTGTTGATGCCCAACAGGTTGGCCATCTTGATGTCTTCGGCGCAGGCCCGGCAGGCGCGCCCCAGACGGGAGCGGGAGATGAACAGGGTCAGGCCGAGCATCGCCACCAGGGTGACGACGAAGACCAGGATCTGCATATAGGAAATCAGCACTTCCTGTGCGCCGCCTGGGCCGAAGGAGATGCTCCCCGGGATCAGGTTGGGAATGGATTTGTCCTTGGAGTCCTGGGACAGCAATACGGTGTTCTGCAGGAAAATCGACATGCCGATTGCGGAGATCAGCGGGATCAAGCGGTTGCTGCCACGCAAGGGGCGGTACGCAACGCGTTCGATACTGTAGCCATAGGCACTGGTTACGACGATGGACGCCAGGAATGCGGCGGTCATCAACAGCGGCAGGGAATGGATACCCAGCATGGCCAGCCCGGCAAGGGCGATGAAGGCCACGTAGGAACCAATCATGTACACCTCGCCATGGGCGAAGTTAATCATTCCAATGATGCCGTAAACCATTGTGTAGCCAATGGCTATCAAGGCATAGGTGCTGCCAACGGTCATGCCGTTAACCAGCGTTTGGAAAAAATGATAGATCTCAGGCATTACAGCGCTCCTAAAAACCCGATACGCATTTCACTGGTGGAGTCAATTTCCGGCTCGGTGCCCTGTTCTGTGATCAGGTTGCACAAAGCGTTTGCCAGCGAACCGCTGGTGACGGTTTTAAGATTTTCAGGTGAGCCAGCGCCCGGATCGCGGGTGACAGGCCCATAAACCTCGTAAAACAAAGCCCACTGCTTGCACAGTGGGCTTGTTGACCAGTAACGCCTGGCTTACTGAGGGGAAACTTCGGTTTTTGGTTTGCCGAAGTGCCATTCGTAGACCACGAACTTGAAGTCCTTCAGGTCGCCCTTGGCGTCGAAGCTCAGGTCGCCGGTCGGGGTCTTGAAGGTACCGGCGTGGATGGCAGCAGCCACCTTGGCGGTGTCTTCGCTCTTCGCGGCAGCGATACCGCCGGCGATCACTTCAACTGCCGAGTAGGCCGGGAACACGAACGGACCGGTTGGGTCCTGCTTGTTCTTGGTGAACTCTTCAACGATTGCCTTGTTGGCAGGATCGGTGTCGAAGGATTTCGGCAGGGTAACCAGCAGGCCTTCGGAAGCGCCCTGGGCGATTTGCGAGATGGAGTCGTTGCCGACGCCTTCAGGGCCCATGAACTTGGCGTTCACGCCTTTTTCCTTGGCTTGGCGCAGGATCAGGCCCAGCTCAGGGTGGTAGCCGCCGTAGTAGACGAAGTCGACGTTGGCTTGCTTGAGCTTCTGGATCAGCGAGCCGAAGTCTTTGTCGCCAGCGTTGATGCCTTCGAAGAGGGCAACTTTCACGCCTTTCTTCTCGAGGGTTTGTTTAACGGCGGTGGCGATGCCTTCACCGTATTGCTGTTTGTCGTGGATAACGGCTACGACTTTCGGCTTCACGTGGTCGGCGATGTAGTTACCGGCGGCAGGGCCCTGGGCGCTGTCCAGGCCGATGGTGCGGAAGACCAGCTTGTAGCCACGGGACGTGATTTCCGGGCTGGTGGCAGCCGGGGTGATCATGATCACGCCTTCGTCTTCGTAGATGTCGGATGCTGGCTGAGTGGAGCTGGAGCAAAGGTGACCGACCACGAACTTGACGCCGTCGTTGACCACTTTGTTGGCTACGGCCACGGCTTGTTTTGGATCGCAAGCGTCGTCGTATTCCTTGGCTTCGAGCATTTTGCCATCTACGCCGCCCTTGGCGTTGATGTCGGCGATGGCCTGCTTGGCACCCATGAACTGCATGTCGCCGTACTGGGTCACAGGGCCGGTTTTAGGGCCGGCAATACCGATCTTGATGGTGTCAGCTGCGAACGAATGGCTGGCAACCCCGGCCAGGACCATAGCGGCAAACAGTTTGGAAATCTGCTTAGTAGCCTTATTCATAGTGCTCCACTCTTACTGTTGTATTTTTTATAGTTCTAGCGGCCTTGTGAGCTGCAGAACCGGATCAGATATCTCGGATATCCCCCGGCAGCGGCCTGGCAACTGTACCGGTACAGTGTAGAGCGCCGGTTGATCGCTTGAAAAGCTGGCTGCTGGGGGCAAAACCCGGGTATGTCGCTTAAATGAAAGAAAAAGACAGAATTGCGGCGGGGTGATGCCAGAGTTTCGGGCAATCCTTGGCTTTCCTGACACTTTCGTTCGGTGCCTCATTTGCAACTGGGTTTTTCTGCCTGGGGCTCGACGGTATGATTGCGCCGATTTTTTCTTCAGGTGAACTCCCATGACGCAAGAACCTAGCACCCTCTATGCCAAGCTGCTTGGTGAAACTGCCGAAATTTCCTGGAAGGAGCTTGAGCCGTTCTTTGCCAAGGGTGCCCTATTGTGGGTCGACGCCGGGCTGGATTTGATCGAGGCCGCCGAGGGCATGGCTGAGGACAACCGTGAGAAAGTCGCTGCCTGGCTGGCTGCGGGGAGTCTTGGCGAGGTGTCTGCGACGCGGGCATTGGACCTGGTTGAGCGGGACCCGAGTTTGTGGGCGGTGGTGGTTTCGCCGTGGATTCTGATCCAGGAAAGGGCAGTGTAGGAAATGCATGCGCGAAAAAGGTGCGTGATTTTTCCGAGTTTAAGTGTGTAGGCGGGTAACTGCATTTGCGGTGATGGCACCTTGCCGTAGAGAAAGGTCACAGGCGGGGGTTACGTGCGCGTCATGGGAACAGTTTTGGTAGCGGCGGAGTGCGGGGGGAATTGTTTCTGGGTGTGAGTTTTTTTGAGTACATATCCGTTATTTAGGTAACGGCTACTTATGGTTCCGCTCTTACAGCGGSTCACTTTTGAACAGCGCAAAAGTAAGCAAAACGCTCTTGCCCCACCACTCGGCTCCTC